>DUMX01000292.1 GCA_012839665.1 Gelria sp. | reverse complement strand
CGATACGCAAAAGATTAAAGTAAAGAGAAATACGGAGTATTTCAACGATAATTCTTAATTTTTAATTCTTAATTTTTAATTCAAAAGCACTATCTTTGGACTACGTATTCACTAATATTCACCTAAATAGGGGTTTTCGTAGTAGAATCATTACTTATATATGCATTTTAACATAAAAATACTAATTCCAAACACAAATATTCCGTAATTTAGGTAAATCACCTAAAAAAGCAAGCCTTCACTCCTAAAAAGAGATAAAAAGCTTGCCCTATTAAAAAATATGTACTCCTGCTATACTTGGAAAAGCAAGAAAAAACCCAGTGTAAAAGCATACCCTAGCGCCAGCATTACAATAGTACCCAAGGCCATTTTAATAAATTCTTTTTTATGATATCCCACAAACATCTTTACACATCCCCTTTGCCCAGTAAATGCGAACAATAGTTCTGTGTCTAGAATAGAGTAGAACTATTGTTCTGTCAAGGGGATATTTTAATAATTTCCTCGCATAAGTCTTAGAGAGTTCACCACTGCAATAATAGTTACTCCAACATCGGCGAAAACAGCTTGCCACATGGTTGCCAATCCAACTGCCCCCAGTGCCAGTACAATCGCTTTTACTCCCAGTGCAAATACAATATTTTGAACAACTATAGCTCGGGTATCCCGGGCAATCTTTATTGCTATTGGTAATCTATGCGGTTCATCATCCATTATAACGATATCTGCAGCCTCAATAGCCGCATCGGAACCCAAGCCCCCCATAGCTATACCCAGGTCAGAACGTGCCAGGACTGGTGCATCATTAATCCCATCACCTACAAAAACCAGGCGTTCGTTTTTGGATTTCCTGCTTTCCAGCATTTCCATCATTTCTACCTTCTGCTGCGGTAATAGCTCGGAGTATATTTCATCCAATTTCAGTTCCGTAGTTATCTGATGAGCGGCAAGTTCGTTATCTCCGGTTAACATAACCAGCTTTTTCATTCCTATTTCCCTTAATTCTTTCATAGCCTGTGGTACGTCTGGCTTTAATTGGTCAGCCAGTTCAATATAACCCGCATAATTTTTATTAATGGCAATATGAACCTGAGTAACACTGGGGCTATGATGGGGGCATATGATGTTTTCGTTTTCTAAAAGTTTTATACTACCTGCCAGGACTTCCCGCCCCATAACAGTTGCCTTTATACCATAACCCGGAATATCTTGATATTCTCCAATATGTTCTTCAGTAATGATACCTGAATAGGCCATTTTAATAGAAATAGCCAGGGGATGTTGGGAATAATATTCGGCAGCGGCAGCATAATATAGCAAATCTGCCGGTTCTATGCCCGGTTGTGCATTTACATTTATCACTTTAAAGTTTCCCGTAGTTAAGGTTCCGGTTTTATCAAATACCATAGTATTTACATAGTTTAACGCCTCTAAATAATTACTGCCTTTAACTAGTATGCCGTGACGAGAGGCTTTGCCTATTCCGGCGAAGAAAGTCAATGGAACTGAAAGTACCAGGGCACAGGGACAGGATACGACCAGAAATACCAAAGCCCGGTATATCCACTCCCGGGGATTACCGGCATTAAACACGAAAGGGGGAATTAAAGCCAGAGCCAGTGCAGCAAACACCACCACCGGTGTGTAATAGGCAGCAAAACGGGTAATGAAGTTCTCTGCCGGGGCTTTATGACTGGCTGCATTTTCCACCAAATCCAGGATGCGAGTAACTGCAGACTCTTGATAAGCCCTGCTTACTTCTACTTTTAGCATACCATCAATGTTTAGATAACCAGCCAGGATTTCATCACCCGCAGACAGGTAACGAGGTAATGATTCGCCGGTAAGAGCTGAAGTATCCAGTGAGGAACTACCTTCTACAATGATGCCATCCAAAGGTATTCTCTCCCCTGGTTTGATAACTATTATGTCACCACAAACAACGTCTTCAGGCTTCACCTGCTCCGTTTTCCCATTACTAATAAGATTGGCATATTCAGGTCTGATATCCATCAGGTTGCTGATTGATTGTCGAGAGCGGTCTACTGCCAGATCCTGCAAATACTCCCCAATACGGTAGAATAACATTACTGCCACCGCTTCCGGGTACTCTCTAATGGCGAAAGCAGCCAACGTAGCTAAACTCATAAGAAAATATTCATCAAATATCTGGCCTTTAATAATATTTAAACCGGCTTTATACAGAATGGGAGTAGCAACTAGCAGATAACTTGACAGGTATAATATTAATTTTATTGATGCTGGAAGACTTGATGCCAAGGCCACGGCTACCAGCGCAAATGAAAGCAAAAAAATAATGAGGGGTTGGGTATTAATTTCTTTCCTGGTATAGATTGCTTTGCTGTCTTTCTCCCCTACCTGCACATCGGGTTCTAGAGTATTTATAATTTTGTAAGTCTGATTCAGAACATCTTCGAGCAGACCCGAGGAATCTACTTCTATTCTAAGTGTTTTAGTAATGAAATTAAGGGAGGCGGTATTAACCCCTTCCAGATGATTAATTTGGGTTTCAATTTTGGCAGCACAATGGGCACAATCCAAGCCTTCCAGGATTAATTCCCGGGTAACAGCACTATCCATGACAATCCCCCCACTCCTAACTCCTAACCCCGTGCCCGGTTACGTAAGCTCATTAATATGAGTCAGACCCTGGTCAAATATCTGTTTAACATGTTCATCATCCAGACTATAATAGACAACCCTACCCTGACGGCGAAACTTCACCAGGCGGGCCTGTTTTAATATTCTAAGCTGGTGAGATATTGCTGATTGGGACATATTTAAAAGGGCGGCAATATCACAAACACACATTTCCGCTGCAAACAGAGCGTAAAGGATTTTAACCCGAGTAGTGTCCCCGAATACTTTAAAAAGCTCCGCTAAATCATAGAGGGTCTCTTCCAACGGCATTTCTTCCCTGACCCGGGCAACTACTTCTTCATGTACAACATTGCTACTACATGAGGGTACCTCCGTATTTCTGCCCAACATAAACTCACTCCTATATATGTTCATATGAACAACTATTCATATGTCATTATAAACTGAACCCCTTAATTTAACAATAGGTAAAAATAGATTCTTGTAATTTGTGTTATTGGCAAAGAAGCTGTTAATTAATTTCCTCGTTTTATCATAACTGGCGGATGGGGAGCTTTTTTGCGAGTAGGTCTGCGACTTGTGACCAAGAGCAATAAAAATATTACGCTGGAGAATATTAACAAACAGATGGCCAGGCGGGTTAAGCCATTTACAAACAGATAGGCAGAGGTTGCTAAAGAGAAACCAAATACTATAGCCCAGACCAGGGCTTTGGTAACCCGAGTATTGTGTTCTATGGCATTATTTATGTTTTGGAGAGGATGGGTCAGGTTAAGCTCTCCCCGCTCTACCCTGATTAATGCTTTTTGCATCAGGGGTGGAATATCCAGTAAAGCGTTACCAATGAGCTTGCTGCGGTCCTTAGCTATGCGAAAGATGCTGCTTCTCTCCGGCGCAATTTGGTCAACATAGGGTTTGGCAACATCGATGAAGCTTATACCCGGATCTAAATCAAGGCAAATGCCATAGAGAGTGCCCAGAGCACGTCCTAGAAACGTAAAATTTGCCGGGATTTGAAATGGTTGCTCATAAAGTAACGTCTCCAAATCCCTTAGTAAATCTTGTAGGTCAAAGCTGGATAAATCTTGACTTGTACCCACCAGCTCTTCCAGGAATATACTCATAGCCCGATTTAAGGCCTGGTTATCGTAATCATAACGTATAAAGCCCAGCTCTTTCAGATAATGTGTTACCTGGTCATAATCCCGATTGACCAGAGCAAAAACCATCTCTATCAGAGTTTCCTTTAAATCAGGGGTAATACTATCAGTCATGCCGAAATCAACCATAATAATTTTACCTTCAGGA
Organism: Gelria sp.; assembly: GCA_012839665.1. Lineage (GTDB taxonomy): Bacteria > Bacillota > Syntrophomonadia > Syntrophomonadales > Syntrophomonadaceae > UBA4844. The sequence goes on along the minus strand of DUMX01000292.1, from coordinate 5,636 downwards.
GTTATGAAAAGGTTCCCCGGATGGGGATCAGCATGATAGAAACCGTCAATAAGTATTTGCTTCACATAAATCTGCAGTAATTTGGCAGCTAGAGCTTGCCGATTAATTTGGTATTGCTCCATCAGTTGATGTTCCGTAACTTTTATTCCCTCCAGGTATTCCATGGTAAGAACCCGGCGAGTGGTGTAGTCCCAATATATTTTTGGAATAATAACATCCGGGGCGTCCTGGCTGTTCCTGGCTATAGTTTCAGCATTATGCCCCTCTTGTATATAATCTAGCTCCGCTTTTACATTCTCCTTAAATTCTATAAATATAGCATCAAAATCTATCACTTGTTCCCATTTAGTAAATCTTTTTAACAGCTTAATTACCTGGTAAATGGCTCGTAAATCTATAGCTACCAGCTCATCAATACCAGGTCTTTGGACTTTTATAGCTACAGTACTGCCATCAGTCAGGTGACCACGATGTACTTGTCCCAGGGAAGCTGAAGCCAGGGCCTCGGAATCAAACTGAGCAAAAACCTGCTCTAATGGTCGTTCAAATTCAGCTTCTATAACTTCCTTGATATCTGTGAAGTCTACTGCCGGTACTTCATCCTGTAAACCTGAAAGTTCGTCCAGGCTAGTTTTAGGGAGCATATCCACCCGAGTACTGAGAAACTGCCCCAGTTTGATAAAAAGCCCACCCAATTTAACTGCAATTTCCCGAAAATACCTGGCCTGACTTTCATACAATTCCTGACGTTTAGCTTCCACCCAAGAATCACTGTGCCATAAACGCTTAAATTTGAGCGAATAAAAAACCCAGAATATATCTACAAAAAGTTTAATCACTATAAAAAATCTGAGCATGCCAGAACGGCGGCTTATCTTCATTACTTACCCTCTCAATGCCTGCAAAGTTTAATACATTATAACAGAGAAAAGCCGGGAATCGAAACCGACCCCGGCTAACACGAGTAGCGTTTCTTGCTACTTCCAGGTCTGTATTTTACCCTAAAGGATACACGTATTAGACTTTAAAGCAAACAATAAAACTAGTTCCCTTTGAGCCAGTCTTAACTTCGATAGTGGCCTTATGGCGAATAGCTATACTATGGCATACGGGCAAACCCAGGCCTGTCCCCTGTTCTTTAGTGGTAAAAAAAGGGGTGTCAATTTTATCCATAATATCAGGGTCTATGCCACTTCCCTCATCTGCAACCTCCAGGAAAACAGAGTTTTCTTCGGCATAAGTCTTTATAGTAATAGTTTTACCAGCAGGCATAGCTTCCAGGCCATTACGCACCAGGTTAAGTATTAACTGACGAATTTCCTTTTCATCTAAAAGCAAGTCTGGGATATCTTCCAAGTCTAGAACCAGGTGCTTATCCTGTTTGATGGCATCAACAGCTATTAAGGGTGACAAAGCCTCAATTATCTTTTTTAAATTTCTCGTTTCCAGAGTAATAGTTTTATTTTTGGCCAGGGATAGAAATTCGCTAATTATTTGGTTGGCCCTATCCAGTTCTTCAATCATTAGCCCAAAGTAATCATGATATGGAATTAAAACTTTTTCACTCATAAACATCTGCAGGAATCCGCGTACACTGGTCATGGGATTTCTCATCTCATGACCAATGCTGGCGGCAATTTCCCCTATCAGATTTAACTGGTCCAGACGAGCAATCTGGTTAGACATGCGTTTATGTTCGGTAATATCGTTCATAATATTTATCATACAGTGCTGACCATCAAGCTCTATAGCCTCAGATGAAAGCAAAACAATACGTTCCTGGCCCAATTTGGTTCTAATTCTTACCTCCAGGTTACGTACTGAACCATTCATAAGAATTAGTTTTTGCATCATCCTACGGTCTTCGGGATTAACCCACAAGTTTATCTCCTCAACATTTTTCCCAATAACTTCCGCTCTGTTATAACCAGTCTCCAGAATGAAACGTTCATTAACATCCACAAACATTCCATCAAATGTAGAAATAATCATGATATTAGGACTGGCTGCAAAGGTTTTAGCAAACTTGGTCTCTGAAGCTAACAGTGCATCTTCGGCTTTTTTACGCTCACTTATATCCTGTATTATACCAATGGCTGCCGGTTGACCGTCTAGATATATTAAATCAGATGATAAATATCCCCAGTAAAAAGTGCCATTTTTCGTTAATATTTTAGTTTCATAGGGAGGAACATGTTTACCCGCCAGTCGGTCCAAATTTCTACTCCTGGTTATATCCCTATAATCAGAATGAATAAAATTCCAAAACTCAGTATTTAGACATTCATCCAGAGTATACCCGGTTACGTCTTCAAAGGTTGAGTTAACATAAACAAAGTAATTTCCCTGCAGGATGTATATTAATGCGGGTGCATAATCAGCAATCTGGCGCAGGGTAGTCCAATTTCGCCAGGCACTTTCTTCTTGTTGCTTATAATAAGCAACAATGTTTTCTAGCCGTTCTATTTCATGCTTCAGAGCTTCAATTTCTGTTGGCGCTATATTTGTAACCTGTTCCAAAGCTTCACCCCCGGACAGCGCTTTTTCATATCTTGTGTATTAGGCAAGAACGGCAATATATCCTTTAGAGATAATAACAGAAAATGTCGAAACTAGTATGTTCTGTTGAATTTTTTCTGATTTTGTCTCTAGTTGGTACTTGGTGAAGATAAAAAGGAGGCCATATCCTAGAAAAAAGAGAGGTTTAGTTGTTGGGCTAAAAGAGCTTGTCCCCGGTTTCATTAACCACATCCATTGCTTTTTTCTTAACCGGGTGATAGATGAAAATTAGAGGCCAGGGTTTTTCCAAAAGAGTGAAGGATAAAAGGTTGAAAATAAAATGTTCCAGATGCACATATTTTCTTATTCCCCTTCGGTCTTCTGGCAAGACGTCAGGAAGAGAGGCCAAAAACGATTCGTCTTGCAAACAAGTATTTAGTAAATCCCGGGTTGCATCCAGTTCAAAGCGCTTAATGCTTTGTGGAAACGGATGGGGTAAATTTTGATGTAAAAAGTCAAATTTTACTAATTCATTCCACTCCCGCTTCCGTTCCGGCCAACGACAATTCAAAAAATCCAGTAAAATATCATATTCCCTTACCCGGCGATGACCTCGGCCGTAGAGCTCATTTTCCTCCCAGTAAAAAGCGAAGTCTTCAAAAAAAGTAAAAGCATTACCCTGATAAACTGTATTAATGCCATAGGCTATAGTGGCCGGGACTATATCTTTATTGTAATAGCGATTTAATAACTCTTCTATCTGCTGTAGTTTAATGATTTCATCATAGGAAATATAATTATTGGCCAGAACCTGATAAGGCGAACGCTCCTGAAAACGATAACCGTGTTCATGACGTTGACGATAAATCTCTGAGCCCTTCAATAATTTTAAAAACCCGAGCTGTAGCATATGGGGCTGCAAACTAAAAACATTATTAAAGGACTCCTGGAACCGGGTATAGCTTTCGTAAGGCAGTCCAGCTATAAGGTCCAGGTGCAGATGGATGTTATTAAATGACCGCAGTTGCAAAATATTTCTACGCAAGGTTTCCCAATTGCTAACCCGATGAACTGCCTGTAGTGCCTCCGGGCAGGTTGATTGTATCCCAATTTCAAAATTAAAAATATCAGGCGGCAGTTTACCTATAAATTCAATAAATTCATCTGACAATATATCAGCGCAAATTTCCAGGTGCACCTTGGTACTACTTCCCTGCTCCACAATAAACTGCATAATCTCCCGAGCCCGTTTTTCGTTACAGTTAAAGGTGCGGTCCACCAGTTTAATTTCCCGCAGTTCGTATTCAAGTAAATGTTTCAGTTCTTTTTTTACCCGGTCCATGGGGAAAAAACGAACTCCCCGCACCGTAGAAGAAAGGCAATAAGAACAGTTAAAGGGACAGCCCCGGGAACTTTCATAATACACTACCCGATTTTTATATGGGGTAAAATCGCGCTTAAAAGGAGATGGTAAAAAACCCAGTTCAGGAATTAATGGTTGGTCAGGGTTTTCCCTTATCTGTCCCTGGTAGCGATAGGTTATTCCCTTAACCTCCTCTACACCCTTCTGCAAAAAGATTTGTTCCAGCAATTGGCGTAAGGTAATTTCACCCTCTTTTCGTACAATATAGTCTATACTCGAGTGCTCCTGTAAAACTTGGGCAGAATCATAGGATACCTCGGGACCGCCTAATATTATAAGACATTCTGGAGATACTTTTTTAAAATCCTGGCATAGGGACAGGATCTCCTCAATGTTCCAAATGTAGGTTGAAAAACAGAGTACATCCGGTTTACTACGATAAAGGCTGGTCAATATATAGTCCAAATTATCGTTAATAGTAAACTCAAGAGTTTCTATTTCCCAACTGTCACTGCAACAAGCCCCCTCCAGATAAGCCAACGCCAGTGAGGAGTGAATATATTTAGCATTCAATGTACTAAGAACTACCTTCATTTCATATCACTCTTCCCCCACTATCCGAATTTCCGGCTGCAAATCTACTCCGAAACGCTCTTTAGCTTTCTGTTGAATTGAGGCTATTAACTCAAGCACATCCCGGGCCGTAGCATTACCGTTATTAACAATAAAACCAGCATGTTTGCTGGATACCTGAGCACCGCCTATTTGATAACCCTTAAGTCCCAGTTCTTCCAACATGGGCCCAACATAAAATCCCGGAGGACGCTTAAAGGTGCTTCCTGCACTGGGTTTATCCAGGGGCTGTTTTTCCCCTCGGCGACGGGCATATTCCAACATACGCTTTTCAATTTCCTCACGATTACCAGTTACCAATTTTAAACCAGCAGAAATTATTATATAACCGTTATTTTGAAATATGCTCTGGCGATAGCCAAATTGTATTTCCTCATTTTGAAAGGTTTTAAAACTACCATCCGGGCTTATAGCGCGGGCTTGCGTAACTATCTCCTTCATTTCGCCATCAAAGGCCCCGGCATTCATAACCAGTGCTCCTCCCAAACTTCCAGGTATACCCTCGGCAAATTCTAATCCAGATAATGAGTAAAAAGCGGCTATTTGAGCCAGAGTAGAAAGTTTTACACCTGCTTGTGCCTGTATTTCCTCTCCGTTAACCTCCACTTCATCCAGGTTTTCTCCCAGTTTCATTGCTATTCCGCGAATACCCCGGTCTCGTACTAATAAGTTGCTACCCGCCCCGAATATAAACAAAGGAATATCTCTTTGCCGGCAAAATGATATAATGGAGTGAATTTCTTCTTCATTCTGGGGCAGTACCATCAGGTCTACTGGTCCCCCTATTTTAAAAGTAGTGTGATTCTTCATTTCTTCGTTAAACAGCAAACGGTCTTCCGGTAAATAATTTAATATTTCAGAATACATAAATCTTCTCCTTGATTAACCCGGCACTCAGCTCAAACTTTACTCCTGTTATTAGAGGTTGACCATTTTGAATACCGGACCTATTAGATGTTTTCCCAGCAGTATCGAAGTTACCCTTTACATTCTATGGCTTAAAACACCTGGTTATAACTTTCTAGTGTTTACAAAGCACACGCAACCACCCATGAAAATACAAGGTGGGGTTTAGTTTATTTTAAGAAATTTCAGTGTTAATCATAAGAAATCAGTGTCCTTCAGTGTCTAATCCCCGTCT
>DUMX01000291.1 GCA_012839665.1 Gelria sp. | reverse complement strand
TTAAAAAAATTCAGTGTTAATCATAAGAAATCAGTGTCCTTCAGTGTCTAATCCCCGTCTATTTTCTTTTTAATTCTTAATTCCGAATGGAGGTGTTTACATGCCTCAATCACCTGATAAAACGGTTAGCTTCAAGAAAGAACGTGATGATACCAGCAAGGTACAGGCCGTTTTACGGGAGGTATATGCAGCCCTGGAGGAGAAAGGATATAATGCCATCAATCAATTAGTAGGATACATGATTTCCGGGGATCCGGCATACATAACCAGTCATAATAACGCCCGTAACACAATTTGCAAGGTAGACCGAGATGAAATACTAGAAATACTTTTAAAAAATTACCTGCAAGAATAAATACTGAAGCCCCATGCTCTGGCATGGGGTTGTTTTTACCTGTTTAAGGAGATAGTTTTATGAGAATAATGGGTTTAGATGTAGGTGAAAAGAGAATTGGAATTGCCATCAGCGACCCTATGGGTTGGACTGCGCAGGGACACTCAGTACTGCAGCGCAGCGCTCTGGAAACCGATATAAAAACAATTGGCCAGCTGTGCCAGGACTATGAGGTGGAAAAAATAGTGGTAGGTCTGCCCCGTAATATGGATGGTAGTATTGGCCCCAAAGCCCTGGAGGTACAGGAATTTGCCCAATTATTAGAAAAACAGCTGGATATTAATATTGCTTATTGGGATGAACGCCTTACTACCAAAAGCGCTGAAAGAGTGTTAATTGAGGCCGATTTATCTCGCCGTCGCCGTAAACAAGTGATAGATAAAATGGCTGCCGTGTACATTCTCCAAGCTTATCTGGATTATCAGGATTCCACTTCCAAAAGAGTTTGACAATGGCAGAGGACAAACAGTAGAATGACTGTAGTTTATGGAAAGAGGTGTGAAAATGAACAATGAAGAGGAGCTTTTTGAAGAAGAATTTTACGTAATGGTACTGGTTGACGATGAAGGAGAGGAGCATGAATTTCAGCTCCTGGCTGAGCTGGAAATAGAGGATGAAACCTACCGGGTACTTATGCCATTATCCGAAGAGGAAGAAATCGATTTTGTAGTAATATTGAAGGTAGTCTATGATGAAGAGGGTAACGAATTAATGAGCGATATTGAGGATGACGATGAACTGGATATGGTATTTGCAGCCTGGCAGGAACTAGAAGATAGCCTGGAAATATAAACTTTTACTTGAAAGAGCCGCTGCAGGCTCTTTTTTTAATTCGTCAAATTAATAGTAATAAGATAAAATGAATAAGGCTGAGATTTTATCGGTATATATTTAGAAATACAAGTAAGATTTTACTGCAAAAAGTAATAAATATACATTCGAATGAATAATTAGACGCGGCGACCTTAATTATGAACGGAGTTCATATCAGTGGTACCCGTAGGGTGTATTTCAACGATAATTCTTAATTCTCAATTCTTAATTCAACTGGGGGTAGGGGTTTTGATTCAGGTTAAATGGAAATCGCTGATTATTTATATCCTGATTATTCTCATGGGTGTTAACGCCGCCTTGTTTTTATACTTTTATCAAATATTCTACAAATCAGACCAATTTTTACCGGGCATACAAATTGCCTCAATAAATGTAAGCGGCTATGATAAACATAGTGCAACTGATTTATTGAAAGCAGAACTGAACTATTTATCTGACACACCAGTATCATTTTATTACCAGGATTACCGTTTCGATACCAGGTTAGGGGAAATACTTGAGCCCCTCGACCCCAGTGAGATAGTCCTTGATATTTGGGAACAGGAGAAAAAACGTAGCTTAACTTCTAAAATATTAAACTTGGATGGTTCAAAAGCTGTAAAATATCCGGTTAAACTTACATATGATGGGAACAAGCTAGACAAAATAGGAAAAGCATGGATGGAGAATTTGGAAACAGACTATGTAAATGCTAGTCTGGAGATTGATCCGGAAAAAGGCCTGATAGTATTACCTTCGAAAAAAGGGGTAAAGGTTGACGTGCCGTCCACTCTGGCATCACTTCCTGAAGAATGGAAACCGTTAGATCCCCTGCTTATAGAAATGGTAGTTAAAGAAGCCCCCCCCCACATCAGCGAGAACGACTTAAAAAATATGGGGGAAATTTCTTCATTTACTACCTGGTATAATGCTAATCAAATAAATCGTTCGCATAACCTGGTCCTGGCAACCAGAGCCCTCAATGCCATAATGTTAAAGCCGGGTGAGGTATTTTCCTTTAACCAAACCGTAGGACGCCTATCATATGAAAAGGGATATCGGAATGCAATGGTAATTATAGGCGATAGGTTTGTGGAAGGCCTCGGGGGTGGGTTGTGCCAGGTATCCTCCACCCTCTATAATGCTTGTTTATTAGCAGGTCTTAAAATTGTGGAGCGGCACAATCATAACCTGGCCGTAGCTTATGTGCCATTAGGACAGGATGCGACTGTAGCCCATGGTTCGAAAGATTTTCGCTTTCAAAATAATTTGAACGAACCCATTTACATATGGGCTAATGCCGGTAATGGAAAGGTTACCATGAAAATATACGGTAATCTGAAAAACAAAAAAAACATACAAGTAACCCATGTTGTCGACCAGGTTATAGATTTTAAGGAAATCAGAGAAACTAAAAAAGATTTAGCACCGGGAACTACCAAAGTCGAACAAAACGGCAGTCCTGGATATGTGGTAAGGTCATTTCGTACCTTCTATAATAATGATGGTAGCGTAGCCCGGCAGGAACAACTAGCTCGCGACCAGTACCGGCCTTTAAACCGTAGAGTTTATGTAGGCCCACCGGGTAAAGCAGCAGACCCGGGTGAGGATATTCCAACGATTGACTCCGATTCCACTGCTACCCAGATAGAAAATGAAGGCGAAGATGTCGTTGATAACGAGGGACAAGGGGACAGGCCCCGTGGCCCATCAGAGGAAAATGAGGTTGAAGAATAAATATTGCCTCACCCCTCACTAATAAAGGTGAAGGATATGATGGAAATAAAATTAAACAGGCCACCGAAAAAAAATAGAGTCGCTTTACTGGCTGTATTAGTTATTCTATTAACTACAATTACCGTTCTGGGTGTAAGGGCTTCAAACCAGCAATACTTACCCGTAGACCCGAACAATAAAACGCCGGTAGATATCTATATACCTGATGATGCCAGTGCCCGTCAAGTAGCCTCTATACTAGAAAAAAACGAGGTTATTCGCAGCCAAAAAGCATTTTTATCCTATTGTCGTAAAGAAAAACTGGATACCAGGCTAAAACCGGGGCATTACATATTTAACCGCACCCAGGCTTTGGCTAAAATTGCCCATGACATTGCCGAAGGCCGGGTAGTCAAAATAAAAGTAACCATACCCGAAGGATACAGTGTAGAAGAAATTGGCAATATGCTGGTAGAAAAACAGTTATGTAGCGAGAAAGCCTGGCAGGAAGCCATAAACGCCGAATATCCCTATGAGTTTCTAAAAAACGTCCCTGAAAGCAACAAATACCGGTTGGAAGGGTTTCTTTTCCCTGATACCTATTATATAGAGAAAAATACTGGACCTGCGGAAATCATAAACATGATGCTACAGAATTTTGCCCGGGTGTGGGATGAAGACTTTGCCAGTCAAGCCCGGGCCAAAAACCTGGATATTTACGAAACCATAATACTGGCTTCCTTAATTGAAAAAGAAGCCATGCACGATGATGAACGTCGTACTATCTCCGGAGTTATTAATAACCGCTTGCGGGACGGAATGTATTTGCAGCTTTGTCCCACGGTTTTATACTGTTTTGACTCGAAAAAAACCAAACTAAACAATGTTGACCTGGAAATAGAATCACCATACAATACCTATCGGAATCCCGGTCTTCCCCCCGGGCCTATTGCCAATCCGGGTAAAGCCTCTATTGCAGCCGCCCTGAATCCGGGAAAAAACCCATACTATTTCTATGTTTCCAAAGGCGATGGCAGCCATTACTTCTCCCGGACCTATCCAGAACACCTCCAGGCCATGGCGCGGTATATTCAGTAGAATCGACGGGGGAATAGACGCGGAAAATATACCGCGCCATGGCCTGGAGGTGTTCTGGATAGGTCCGGGAGAAGTAATGGCTGCCATCGCCTTTGGAAACATAGAAATAGTATGGGTTT
>DUMX01000290.1 GCA_012839665.1 Gelria sp. | reverse complement strand
TTAAAGGTGATACACCACCAAATACTCCCCACCCATCCGGTGCTGGTAGTCCCATAGTTCCCCATTATACTTGCGAGCCACTGTGCGTAAGTCTTTTTCGCTTGGTTCACCTGGCCAGACTTACGCACAGTGGCTCGCAAGTATAATGGGGAACTATGGGACTACCAGCACCGGATGGGTGGGGAGTATTTGGTGGTGTATCACCTTTAACAAGCAATAGCGATGGTTTGAAAAGCTAAGCAGAGGCATTGGCAAAATTGAGTTTTGTACACCGATATTTAGTCCTTGTTTCTCTTTCTAGCAGGAATTCTAACCCCTTTTGTCGTAATTGTCAATATTATGCATAAGGGGTAGGTAAATGAACCAGTTATTAGCGATTATTCAAAGGCCCTGGCGCATCCGAAAATTAAAACGTAGATATTATCAATTATCGTTCCAGGAACCAAAACAAGCCCAGAAATCTCTCCAGCGACAAATAGTTATACTGAAAACAAAACGCCCGGGTTATTCGGATGAATGGTATTTGGAGAAAATTGTTTATGATTTAGAAAAAGATCGCAGGTAAAATAAACACATTTCTTTTTTCTTTGATTGCTACTCTAAATCAAGTTCCTGTTTCAAGGCTTTTTGCAGGGTTTGCGAAAAGTTAATACCAGCTTTTTCGGCTTTAGCATTTAACCAACTGGGGATACTAAGAGTTTTCTTTATGGCCCGGTTATCATTCTCACGGCGATATTCGGTGGTATCAACATCAATGAGATTAACAAAACTATCGGATTTGATATCTATATCTTGCAGGTTACTGGCAGCAGGTATTAACTCATCGTTATCCTCAGCATCGCAAAGCCATAAAGATATTGCGTCACGAGCCATTTCAATAGCTTTAGCTATTGAAGTACCAAAGGTATAGCAACCTGGTAAATCAGGGACTGATACATTATAATTATCATCTTCCATGGTAAATATCGCCGGATAAACATATTTCATAACTGATAATCTCCTTTTCTATTATTTTGTATTGAACTTTAGAGGTAGGGCTTATTTTAGCCCAGCCGCTTTTAGTATATTATTAAGGGTACCTGTAGGAATATCCTTATTATGTCTGGGTATGGGAATCTTTACACCCGGTTTGTTAGGGTTAGTTGCCAGGTGATGCTTTTTACCTTCTTTGATAAGCCAGCCATTTTCTTTAAGTAGTTTTAGGACTTCCCGTTCAGTCATTAGAGCAGCCTCCTTTGCAAATTATAGTACGTATGGTTACGTATGTAAAGAGATGTTTACTACATAGGGGGAGCCTTATAACCTATCGACTTCAGTAAAGCCTTCCTCTTATCCCTTCCAAAAACGGCGTGGTCTTTCTATGGGGCTTATCTCCAGGGGATGTTTAAAAAAGTGCTTGTCTAAAAAGTCGCTTTTTGTTAAACTTACTCATTGGATGCAGGATAGTAGGATAGTAGGACGGGAGGATTATATACGCTAATGGATGTAGTAGTTACTTTGATACCAATTGTTGCTGTACTAGCTTTACTTACCCTGGCCAAATGGCCGGCTGACTTGAGTGGATTGGCAGGATGGGCTCTGGTAATAGCTATTAGTTTTTTCTTTTTTAAAACCTCTCTGCAGGTGGGATTAACCGCCAGCCTGGCTGGAATTATTGCTTCTTTTCCGGTTTCCCTGATGGTAGCCACCTCTATATTTCAAATTACCTTTTTAGAATCAACCGGGGCCTTGAAGAGGATAGTTATTTTTGTCAAAACCCTGGCCAAAAATGACCAGGTTGTACAAATAATGATTATTAATATGGGTATAGGCACCCTGCTGGTAGCAGTAGGAGCAACTCCGGTATCAATATTGCCTCCTATTATGCTGGCATTGGGGTACTCTACCTTCGTAGCTATAGCTCTGCCTGCTCTGGGTTTTGATTCGCTTTGTACATATGCTTTGCTGGGGGCACCGCTGGTTATTTTCTCTGACATGACCGGTACCCCTCTGGCCACTTCGGCTCTGGTATTTTCCAAATTCATGCCTATAATTTCAACTATGATTGGTTTCGGTATGCTCTGGTTAGTGGGCGGATGGGGGAAAATCAAGGAAGGCTTTATACCTTGTATTTTGGCCGGTTTTACCATGGGCTTTACTGCGATAACGGTGGCTCATATTGGTATCGGCATTGTCTTAACCGGGGTACTGGGCGGTTTAGCTACCATTGTGGTTATGCTAATTTATCTTAAACTAACCGGAGAACCTATTTTGGACCGCAGTTGTGTCAGTGAAGAAGAAAAGAATATAGAAAAATCTATGTCTTTGCTTACGGCCCTGGGGCCCTGGATAATACTGGTGGCAACCTGTCTGTTTATTAACTTTTGGCCTCCGCTTTTCAATCTCTTATTTAAAGACCTGGTCATGCCGGTTCATATTATTCCCGGAGGTAAACCCATTATGACCCGTATGTTATGGAATGCATATACCTGGGTGATAATAAGTACCTTGCTGGCCATACCGTTTATTAAGCCCAGTCGGGAACAGTGGCGAGACATCGGGGAAAAATGGATAAGACGGGCACCGCGGCCAGTATTTTCGGCGGCGATTTTCTTCGCCATTGCATATGTAATGACTTATTCCGGTTACGCTTCGGTAAACGGGATTTGGGAACTTACCAGCTCTAATTGTAATATGATATCCATACTGGCTATTAGTTCGGCTAATTTTTTCCAGGGTCTTTATCCGGCCGCAGCAGCCTTTTTAGGGTTGCTGGGAGGTTTCGTCAGTGGCAGTGAAGCATCAACTATAGCTTTGTTTGCAAAATATAATATCCTGACTTCAAAAATACTAAGTGTAGATGCTCTGGTAGTTACTGCCGGTACAGCTATTGCCGGTGGATTGGCCAGTGTTATCTCACCGGCCAAACTACAAAACGCTGCGGCTACCATTGATAGCTTGGGGACTGAAGCTAAAGTAATCCGGGTGGTAGTACCTATAGCACTTATATTTACCATCGTGGCGGCAGTTTTAACCTTTATCTGGGCTTAAGAAAAGGGAATTATCCTATTGATTTCACCTTTAACAGGTGCGGGTCATGTCCCATTAAGAGGTGGGAACCCAGCTTTTTTATTTCCGGCCAGGGAACTGGTTGTCTCTGTACCGGCCCAGCGCAGTTTTGTTTTCGTAACCAATTATCTATAGCATCCAGTACGCCTTCTTTCCAGTAAAATCTTTCTCCTATCCCCTCCCGAAAACGTTTCCAGCCTTCCGGGGAAATCTGTTTCCAGAGCATATCGTAGTTAAAAGGGGAATCTCCGATGAGATGAACTAGTCCCTTCCTGGTTTGTACTTCTACCAGTTGATGGCCCTTGGTATGACCGCCGCTATGTATTACTTTCAGACCTGGTTTAATCTCCCGGTCACCTTCTACCAGCTCTATATTGGGCAGCAGGTGAAACCAATGGTTGGGATTAAAATAAGTTTCCTCATTAGGATTAAGCTGCAAAAGACCGCGAAACTCATCGGTCTGAAAGAAGAAACGGGCTTGCGGAAAATCGCACATACCGCAGGTATGGTCCCAGTGAATGTGGGTCATAATTACATCCTTAATACCAGCAGGGTCAAACCCTAACTTTTCTATAGCCGCCTTTACCTTCTGGTCCTCGACCTGATCAGCGCGAGTGTTGGCTCCTGGAATCGCATCCGGGTCGAAGCCTGTATCTACCAGCACCGCTTCACCATTTTCGTCCACTACCAGGAAGGCAAAACAATGTATATCCTCCATAGAGCGGGCAGATTTCATTAAAATATTAAAAGAGCCGTTATACAATGGGTAAATAATATGATTCATCTTGATATCCTCCATAAAAAGCTAAATATAATAAAATTATACACTTTCTGAAGGCGGTATTAAAGGAAAACGTTTTTTGAATTTAAGAATTATCGTGTCTAATCCGTTCTATTTCCGTACTAAGTCTATTCTCACACTATACCTGCTAAAATATTTTACATAGCGATAGCTTACCAGTATTATCCCTAATGTACGTATAGTTTGTAAAATTTCAGGGTCAGCCAGCACGCTGTACTCTATTTCTCGTTCTACAGTCCAGGTGGAAACTTTGGGCAAATATTCATCTACATAACCAGGATGGCAGATTAGCTCTGATGTCCCGTGCGGTATTGAGTGCAGGTTGCTTAATAGCAGAGATTTACCACCTGTTTCAAAATAAACATTAGCATAGAAATTATCCACTACTCCCGGGAGCAAATTTATCCAAGGGTTAGGTTCCCAACCAGTGCGGCGCATGGGTAGCTTCATGCTTCGTGCCAGTGCTAGCATGGGATTACAAACAGCCGGGCGTTTTTGAATAAAACCATGAGAGTCAATATGAGTAGGCTTAATTCCAGCACTTAGCAGGCGGTGCATCTGGGCTTTTAATTCCAACATTACATCAGATTCATCCCAGTTTAAATGGTTAGAAAACTCACCCTTATGGTCAACCAGTGAAGGTATCCAGTGAGGTGGAGCTATAGGGGAACCGTCGGACAAATTAAAATGCAGGCCAACACCTAGAGTTGGCGCATGGCGTAGGCGTTTTACGGCATCATTGAAACCAGGCATGTTAACCATCACAGAGGTACTGGTTACCACACCGGCCTGGTGTAAATCTATTATGGCTTGATTAACACCCGGTGCCAGGCCTAAATCATCGGCATTTATTATGAGGTATTTTGCCATTTGCACTACTCCTTTATATCAAATTAACTATTCATGTCTGCCCACACAACCACCTATGAAACTAGTAGCTGGGTTTAGTTTATTTTAAAAAAATCAGTGTTTTTCATAGTTTTTTCAGCGTCCTTCGGTGTCTAATCCCCGTCTATTTTCTTATTAATATTATTTTATGTGATGCCAATTCATCCTGTTACCAAGAATTATCATTATATGAGGCATTTTATCCAAATGCCATAATTTCCACACCAGAGTGTGCTAAAATATGAAATAGTTTCTTAATTAGAGCTCTTTTATTAGGAGGGGTTTACATGGCTCTGTTTTCAAACACCGCTATGGAGGCCAGCGGAGGAAAAACAGTATATTGTCCGTTTTGTCAGAATAGAATGATTTACACCCCAGGTATTAATGCCTATAGATGCCCGTTTTGTGGTTGTGAAATTGTTGAAGATAATAAACCTATTCCCTATGCTATTATGGTAGATTTTTATAAATAGTGGGACATAAGGAGGGGCACATCCATGTGTTTGCCCTTTTTAGTTTGCAAATTTTATAACAGAGAGGGTCACATGCCACATACATGGTTTAGTAATCCGGCACTTAGCCAAATTCCCGTAAATATTTATGGTAATTTGTCACTGTTGAGTGCCGGGTTTCATTTTTTTATTTATAAAGAGGAAAAATGGAAAAAGTAAAAGCACAATGACAGGGCCATGTCATTATCAACCGGTATGATATATACAAACAGGGGGTGTCAGAT
>DUMX01000289.1 GCA_012839665.1 Gelria sp. | reverse complement strand
GGCGAGCAGCTATAAGAGAAACCCCCGGTGGTGCCCAGGGTTTATCTGACAGGGTATGATTATAAATCCCACCAATCCTCGGCCTGACGATTTGCATTTTAATTCACCTCTCCTTGCTCTATATTAAGCAAGTAGAGATAATAAGTTGACAAAAGACCAAACCTGAAGACTAATAATTGCTATTATAAATTGCATATAAATATGTAAAAATATTAGCTTCAATGGAAAATAAATGATAACATAATATTGTAACATAAAGAGTAGTGCTCTTGAGGTGATACAATGGATTCTGTATCTACTTTTATCCTGGTAATAAGCCTATGTTTGGGCATAGGCTTAATAGCAGCAATTATTGGCTTTATCCTTTTCAATGGATTTGATTGGTGGGATAAACTATAAACTTAAGCAGATTTTTAAAAAACGGCATGCCGTTAGACTGTTGGTTTTTCTGTTATAGCCCTCTCATGTTTTCACTTCTTAAGTATCTCTTATCCTGGCTTTCTAAAACTTTGTTCACCATATCAAGCATCTTTTGCCGGTCCTTTTGCAAAGTACCACTTATAGGCAGGTAGTTTGAAGCATGAGACCCTACAAATTTAAGCCCGTCAATAGTAATATTCTCAAATATCCATTTCATTTCTTTTAGAGTTTCAAAAGCATCCAAGATTTTAAATTCCCCTGTCCGCACCTGTCGGTGTAAAACGGTGTTGGGAACCGGAACTACCGTTAATGCAGCCAGATATCGAGGTTTCATTTCATTTGTTATCCGGGCCGTAGCCAAAGCATGTTCCCGAGAGGGTTCTCCTGGTCCTGCCAGGCCCAGCAAAACCATAGCTGAAAGGTTCATCCCGGCATTAACCAGATTTTGCCCTGCCTGTAGCATCTCCTGATAGGATACTCCCTTTTTAACCTCTTTTAACAAGCGGTCATCTCCAGTCTCCACCCCCAGATAAGCCTTGGTCAAACCTGCTGCCCGCAATGCGGTTAATTCTGACATAGATTTATTCAGGGTGCTTTTAGGGCCCACATAACTGCCTACATGACGCAAAGACGGAAATGTACGATATAGTTCATCTAATATTTCTAATAACATATCAGTCTCAATGGCAATAGCATCACCGTCACACAGAAACACCTTCTCCAGGTCACCAAAATGCTGTTTGGCCATGGCAATATCAGTTTTTATTTCTTCCAAGCTACGTACCCTATATTTCTTGTCCTTATACATCCCACAAAAAGTACACTGGTTATGAGAACATCCAATAGTACACTGCAGCAAATAACTGTTGGCCTCACTAAAGGGCCGAAATATATTACCTTCGTATCTCATTTTTAACCCCCATCCCCCCCACCAGTCTATCCTGAATTACTGGGGTAAATCAGGTAACCTGGTATGTTTCTCTCTAATATCTGTAGTTTCCGGTATTACCGGATTAGGCTCCTCATCCGGACCGGGCGGTAATACCCCTTCCCCACTAGTTTCATCATCACCAGGTAGAGTTTCTATTTCATCAGCTGGTAACTCCTCCTCTGACGTAGCCTCATCTTCCTCATCTTCGGCAGGTTCCTCCTCTTCTTCCGGTTCTTTTACCGGTGCTGGCTTTTCATAGAAAACCCCGCTGTAATACAGGGTATTCATATAATCACGCCAAATAGGCGCAGAAACGCTTCCTCCATAGGTACCATAACCCTTAACCACCGTGC
>DUMX01000288.1 GCA_012839665.1 Gelria sp. | reverse complement strand
GTAAATTCGCTGCAAATCATGAAATCCGGAACGACTTGGTTCAGTGACCAGGACTATCAGGTCAACCTGTACTATGGAAGAAATAACGGCGCAACCAATACCAGGCGGGCCATCGGCAATAATAAGTTGAGCCTGTTCGGTATCGGCCATTTTATGAGCCTTAGTTTTAAGCTGAGCTACTAATTTACCCGAATTTTCCTCCCCAGGTCTTAAATCAGCAAAAAACAACTTCTGCTCCTGATTAAATACTCCCTCAAACCAGTGTCCGGAAGACCGGGGATACATGGTAATGGCTTGCATCGGGCAAATCTTTTCACAAAAACCACATCCCTCACAGGATAGGGGAAAAACCTGGAATTCTGGGTTAATAGCATCAAAACGGCAGAGCTCTGCACACAGGCCACAACTAATACAGGATTCTTCATCTATATGGGCTGTATAACCGGCACTAAAACCATTTTCCTTTACTTTTTGTGGTTTTAGGAGAATGGCTAGATTGGAAGCATCGACATCGTAATCACAGGCTATACAGTTATCTGCCATTTGTATGAAGGAAGAGGTTAAGGAGGTTTTGCCGGTGCCTCCCTTACCGCTGATGAACAGTATTTCCTTCATGATAAGACCCCCTTAATCTGGCTAAAAATATCAGTTAAAATACCACGTAAAGAGGGCATTGCCTCTAGAGGGTCCTTACCTTGCATGTAAGCTTCCGCTAGTTCCGGGCTAAACGGAATGCGACCCAGAATAGGGAACCCGGTTTTATCAGACAAAGCCGCTAGTTCGCCATCTTCACCCTGCCAGCGGTTTATCACTAATCCTCCAGGTATATCCAGCATTTCTATTGCTTCCAGGGAAAGTTCGAGATCATGCAAACCAAAAGGGGTGGGCTCGGTTACCAGCAGACAGTAATCACTATCACTTATGGATTCAATCATGGCACAGGTAGTCCCGGGAGGACAATCGATGATTCTTAGTGTTGAAGTTGCTTTTTGACTTTTAGTCGCTTTTATGAGTGGTGGACTTTGTGCTTCCCCAACATTAAGCCTGCCAGTTAATAGTGTCCCATAGCTCGGTAACTGAGCCTCTTCAATAACCCCGATAGGGTGCTCTACTTCCTTTATGGCCCGCAGTGGGCAAAGATAGGAACAGGCTCCACAGGAATGACAGAGCTCATTAAAAACTAATACTTTATCGCCAAGTACTACCAGGGCATTAAAATTGCATATTTCAGCACATTCGCCACATAGATTGCAAGATTTAAGGTCTATTTCGGGAACAAGGCGACTGACCTTTGTAGTTTTTTGGGCTAACTGCATTAATACCACTCCGGCATTGGGTTCTTCCACATCGGTATCGATTAACACCGAGTTTCTATCCCCCAAAACCCGCAGCAGACAAGTGCTGACTAAAGTTTTGCCAGTACCACCTTTGCCGCTGGCTACCGCAATTTGCATGACTGACTCCCTTCTATTAGCTATGACATTGGCCGGCGTGGGCATGTTCAGAACATACTTCTCCACTGCTTACTAACTCGCCCTTTTCAAAGCGAGCAATAACATCCTCAATCGCACCTGATGTTCCAACAATTATTTCAATGCCTTGTTGGGCAAATAGTTCTTGGGCTTTGGCTCCCATGCCACCAGCTATAATCAATTCCGCACCTAATTTTTTCAAAAATCCAGGTAAAACACCAGGCTGGTGTCCGGGATTCGGTACTGATTTCAACGTCTTAGTATTGGTATCATAAAGGGTAAATTCTTCACAATGCCCGAAATGGGGGCAGACTACATTTCCTTCTTTGGGAATAGCGATTAACATAATAAATACCTCCATAAAAATTGTTTTTGACCAGATAATAAAAATAGTGACCGGGGTTAGGTTTATTTTTAAAAAACTCAGTGTATTCAGTGTCTAATCCCCGTCTATTTCCTTATTAATTATTCGGAGACGATAACTCTTGCAGTTTGCCAGCCTCATAGCTTTGCAAGGCTTCTTCAACTGTTTTGGCGTCGCCAATGGCAAAAATCTTTAGCCCCGCTGCTTGTAAAGCCTCAAAAGCCTTTGGCCCCACTCGTTGAGAAATAACCAAATCCACATTATTACGCAGCAGAGCCTGAACTGCTCCTGTACCTGCACCGTGAGCGGCATCAGGCCCAGTATTAGACAGAGCTTCATATTGCTTAGCTTCTGCATCCCAAATCACAAAATAGCTACAACGTCCGAATCTACCGTCTACCGGGGATGATGGGGACGAGTCGGTGGAACAAATAGCAATTTTTTTGGGCATGTTTTCACCACCTTTCACAACTTATCAGACATTAGCTTATGTGATAAACTAAAATTGATTTGTAATGAGCATATGCCCACAATCGTTATCCTAATAATATTTCTTCGGGTACTATAATGTCAAGTAATTTTTTAAAAAGTTATTAAATTTTATGGAAAACAGGAAACGAGGGGGAGCAATAAATTACCAACTTGCTTGGTTTAGTTTTTCCACTATACTTCCATTTATTTGTTCTTTGCTATGATTTGCTATAATATAAGCTATATATCTACTTTTCTGGAGGGCAATCCATGGTAGAATCTACTAACATCATGCACTGTGATTTGGATGCCTTTTTTGCTTCAGTTGAACAGTTGGATAACCCCTCACTGCGGGGTAAACCAGTTGTAGTAGGGGGAAGTATACATTCCCGGGGGGTAGTATCCACTTGCTCCTATGAAGCTAGAAAGTTTGGTATCCGATCAGCTATGCCTGTTGCTCAAGCTTACCGGCTTTGCCCCCGGGCAGTTTTCCTTCCTGTAAATATGCAGCGTTACCTGGAAATATCAAAACAGGTATTTACCATTCTAAGCCGGTACTCTCCTATTATGGAGGTCATTTCTATTGATGAAGCCTTCCTGGATATCAGCGGCTGCTTCAGGCTGTTTGGCAGCCCGGAAAAAATCGGGTGTTTGATTAAGGAGCAGGTTTATTCAGAACTGGGGCTTACCATTTCAGTAGGTATTTCTTATAACAAATTCCTGGCTAAATTGGCATCAGATATGGATAAACCGGATGGCTTATGTATTATTACCGAGAGTCAAGCCTTAAAAATACTAAGGCCCTTGCCAGTATCTAAAATATGGGGGGTAGGAGAGAAGACAGAGCAGCGCCTGAACAAACTGGGCATAAAAACTATTGGTGATATTCAGGATTTACCGCCGGGATGGTTGGAAGATAAAATTGGTTCAGCTGGCCGCTTGTTTTGGGAACTGGCTCATGGCATTGATAAAAGGGCAGTAGAACCGGAACATGAAAGAAAGTCTATAGGCCGGGAAGAAACCTTCCCTGAGGATATTAACGATATCGTTTATCTGGAAAAACTAATCGTGCAATTCGCGGCTGAGTTGTGCAGAAAATTACGTCAAGAAGGGCTTTTAGCTGGTAGTGTCACTATTAAGCTAAGGGATAGTAATTTTAAAACCATCACCCGCAGTAAGACCATAACCCCCTGCAATTCTGATATAATCGTAACCCGAATTGCCAGCGATTTACTTCATCATTCCTATAAAAACAAACAACCCCTGCGTCTTTTCGGTTTATCACTGGGGCATTTATCACCGGTTACAAGTTTGGAGCAGGGGAGCCTGTTTGAATCTCAATCAAATGCTGATTATAAAGCCATTGATCAGCTCATGGATGAAATAAGGGACCGCTTTGGCCCTGGAGCCATTAACCGGGCCAGTTTGTTACCGGATAAGGATATTAAGTAATTTGGTAAATACAAAGGATGGCTCCACTGTCTCTATAACTTTGCCCTCTTATAGCCGCGTAATTTCTGTTCCAGAATTTCACCCATCTGGAAAATAGCATCTTCATTACCCACCCGACTGATTATTTGCAATCCAATAGGGAGCCCATGTTCATCTTCGGCTGCTGGGATAATTAATGACGGCAGGCCCCAGGTGTTAGCATAAGCTATAAAAGGTAGATAACGGCGGTAGCTCAAGGTAAGAGAAAATAATTCCTTAATTACCTGGCCATGGGCGGGAGCGGCACAGTGGTAAACTGGTAATATCAGCAGGCGCTGGTTAAAGTAGGCTGCCAGCTTGCGGTCACCTTCTCGGATAGTGTTTTCCATTTTTTGCACCTGTTTATTACTTGGTTTGACTAGATTGGCAGTAAACATAACCCAGGTAAAGTAGTGGTGTAAATCAGAGCTGTGAAACATCCTTTCCTTTAAATATTCGGGCAAAGGATTAAGTGGTTGGCCTCCATTGGCCAGTTGGCAAAATTCCGGGATTCCGATAGACATGGCTTGCTGCCATAAAACGGTTGACTCCTGGTAGTAGGGTGGCTGTTCATCCGTAACTGGTAAATGGTTGCTCAATATCTGGGTTGCAGACTTTATCGCTTTTATTGTGGACGGGTTAGCCGGATATTTTAAGGTATTTTGCGGTATAACTACCGAAAAATCATCGAGTAAGCATTTTCCCGGTTGGGTATAGGCAATAATTTCGTTTATCATACGGGCATCGCGAACAGATTTGGCCAATGCTCCTACGCCCATCATGCGGTCTTGCAAGGGGTGGTCCATAGCTGGGAATGCCCCTTGGGTAGATACCTGTCGGTTACCAGTTTTAAACCCTATTACCCCGTTAAAATGACTGGGAAAACGAAGGGAACCACCAATATCAGCACCTACACCTACCGCTGCTCCACCAGCGGCAATCAGGGCCCCTTCACCACCACTGGAACCTCCAACTGTACGGTCCAGGCCCCAGGGATTATTAGTCCTGCCGTATAGCTTATTATCCGTTTCCTGACAAAAACATAATACCGGAGTATTAGTTTTTCCCAGGATTATGGCCCCCTCGGCCCGGATACGTGCTACTACCTCCGCATCTTCTTTGGCTATGTAATCTTTGCGGGCAGGTATCCCGCCGCTAGTTATCATACCCGCAACATCAAACGACTCCTTCATACTGATGGGTACCCCAAAAAGCCTGCCCCGGGCTTCATCTTTGGCAATTTGTTCATCGGCACTTTGCGCCTCTTGGCGGGCTTGTTCAAAACGTTCCTCCACCAGGCAGTTAACCCGGGGATTGATTTTTTGCAAATGAGAAATATATATATTAGTAGCTTGCAGCGAGGTTATTTGTTGAGTTGCAATTTTTTCAGCCATTTCGGTAGCATCCATATCCAGCACAGTAGTTTCTTGCACTGCCTCCATTTTCATTGTGTTACCCCCTATTTTTATCTAATATATGGAATATATTAATATTAACACGTAATACAACAATTGAAAATAAAAGGAAGGAACTACAGATGGAATTAATCCCTCCGCAATTATTGCTATATCAGCATTTTCATATGATACAATAGTTATAATGCTCCCATTAAGGTAATAATCCATATATAGGAAGAGCAAGGAGTTCAACGGAATAAGTATATCAGGGAAGTGTTATCAAGTGACTCAACCTTTAACCCCAGCCCTGGAGGATTATCTGGAGGTTATCTATCGGCTATCTCAGGAAAATGGTACCGCCAGAATAAGTGATATAGCTCAGAAGATGGATATAGCCAAGTCCAGTGTAACTCAGGCTATTACTACCCTGCGCCGTGAAGGTATGGTTTATCAGGATCGTTATGGTCCCGTGCTGTTAACTCCTAAAGGGGAAAAACGAGCCCGCGAAGTCTGGTACCGGCACCGGGTAATCAGGCGTTATTTAGAAGAAGCTTTGCAAGTTAGTCCGGCAATAGCTGACCGTGATGCTTGTATAATGGAGCATAATATTAGCGAGGAAACCTTTGCCCAAATTGAAAAATGGTTACAAGATAAACCTGTCGAAAGTGATTTACCTACTCCAAAAGCATAGTTAACTCTGGCAGACCTGTTTCCCGGGCAAAAAGCCCGCATAGTAAAAATTGTAGGGAAAGATAACCGAATCAAGCAGCGTTTGATGGAAATGGGGCTGGTTTCAGGGGTTGAACTGGAATTTGAACGCTTTGCCCCATTGGGGGACCCTATTGAGGTTAATCTTCAAGGTCAGCATCTAAGCCTGCGACTGGCAGAAGCAGCTATGCTGTTAGTTGAACTGATAGTATAAGATGGTGCTTTATTTTTCACCATAAATGTTAGTATAACCTAACAAAGTCTGGGGGAGTGGCGGTGGAGTACCTGATTGTGAGCATTTGCCTTCTATTGGCAATCATAATTATGATTTGTCGCATAAAGCGTTTTATCAAAATGTTTTATGGGTCAGACCAGGAGGATAGCGGCGGCAACAGCAGTAGGAACAGCTGCAATCTTTATATTCGCAACTAAAAGTAAATATATTTA
This sequence comes from Gelria sp., assembly GCA_012839665.1. Lineage (GTDB taxonomy): Bacteria > Bacillota > Syntrophomonadia > Syntrophomonadales > Syntrophomonadaceae > UBA4844. The sequence continues at coordinate 2,411 of DUMX01000288.1, read as the reverse complement.
GCAAAGCTATATCTGCTCAGGTATGATAAAGAAGAAGTAAACAAAAAGGTAACCAGGGGGACAGGAGATGGAGAAGAGGATAGTAGCCGGGATGTTGCTCTTGATTATGCTTACCCTGTCGGGGTGCGGCACGGGGCAGGATTCAGGGCAGGCGGAGACCAGACCAACGGTAACCGTGGTAGAAGTTCAAGTTGAACAGCTAAGTGTACAGAAGGTTTATGATGCTGTTTTGGAGCTGGATGAAGAGCAATATATCTGTGCCCAGGTAGCAGGTTATGTGCGGCATTTCTACCGCAGTAAGGGGGAAGAGGTACAAGCCGGGAATAAAGTAGCCTTACTGGAGAACCAGACCGTTTCCCTGACCCAAGAACGTTCTGACCAGGAACTGCAAATAGCCTGGATTCAATATGAAAAATTACAAGCCCGAGCCGAAGAGGCCAAAAAAGAAGTAGAGCGTAATCAGTTGCTCTACCGGGAAGGAGCGGTATCCCGGGTTGAGTTGGATAAGAGTAAATTGGAATGGCAGTTATTAAATCATGATAGGGAACAGGCGCAAAAACAGTTGCAGCTGGCAACAATTAAGCAGAAAGAAAGTAGTCTGGATGTCGGTAATTGTGAAGTAACTGCTCCAGACAGCTTATGGTTGGCGGAGAGGATGGTAAAAATCGGGCAGTTTATAACTGCCGGACAGCCTATTTTTCGGGCGGGTAAGCGGAGTAGCCTGTTAATGCACATAGAAGTTCCCGGCGATGAAGCCAGGGAATGGCAAGAGGGCGATAAACTTGAGGTGGAAAGTCAGGGCGAGATAAGGGAGGGCATTATTAAGAACATCAATAAAATAGCGCAGCCAGGAACTGAGCGGGTGGCAGTTGAAGTCAGGGTAAAAAATCCTGAATTAGACTGGCTGCCCGGTACTATGGCGCGGGTTAAATATAGCCAGGAGATGGGAGAACAAGTTCTGGTTCCAGCGGAAGCTATAGCCCAGGGAGAAAACCCTTATGTTTACATAGTTAAAGATAAGCGGGTACATCGGCAAAAGGTAACTCTGGGTACAGTGGAAGGTTCCAGAGTATGTGTATCCGGCTTGAAAAAAGGAAGCCTGGTAGTTACCGGCGGTTTACATCGTTTACGGGATGGGGAAACAGTAAACGTAAAGGAAGGGCTATAAGTATGCTGGAGAAAGTACTTAAACGTCGCCTGGTAGTGGGGCTGACCGTATTTTTAATCATCTTTAGCGGTCTCATAACCCTATATCAACTGCCCCGCCGGGAAATACCGCTTATCGAACATCCAATGGCCATGATTACTACTGTATACCCTGGAGCAACGGCCAATCAGGTTGAGCAATATGTAACCAGAAAACTCGAAGCAGAGTTGGCAGGTATAAGCGATATTAAAGAAACCAGCTCCTGCTCTCAGCCCGGTTTGTCACAAATTACCGTAAAAGCCGATTCCGGCAAGGGTAATACCAAGGTTTGGAATCAAGTGCAGCAAAAGCTGGAACTGGCTGATTTTCCTGAAGGAGTGCAGGAACCCCTCCTGGAAACTGATTTGCAGCTGCAGGGGGTTGCCATTTACCAGATAGTAGCCGAGCAGGAGGGGGATTTATATGCCCTCAATGCATTTTTGGATAAATGGGAGATGGCTTTCAGCCAATTACCCGGCGTAGCCCAGGTACAGATACAGGGGATGCCGGAGCGGGAAATACTTTTGGAAATAGACCCGGCTCGGATGTTGGCTGCAGGTCTTTCCCCAACCCGGATAATGCAGAATTTGCAGAGGGAGATTAGACCTTCGCCACCGGGAAAGTGGAATTTAACTGAAACAGTTTATCAGCTCCGGGTAGACCGGTCAGCAGATGTGACTGAATTACTTAATATACCGTTGTCAGGTGGGACAGGTAATTCCACTTTACGCCTCGGTGATATAGCCAATGTCAAAGAGGTTTTTCAGGCGGAGCGGGAGATGGTCACTTATCAGGGTAAACCTGCAATTTCCCTGAGTTTTTTTGCCGGTTCCGGGATAGACCTGGTTAGAGTTGACCGGGAGGTTTCCGAGTTAATGGGTAAAATGGAGCAGGAATTGCCGGAAACCGTGCAAATATTTCAGGTATATACCCAGGCTGAAGCTATAAGTAAAATGTTTCGCAGCCTGGGTATAGCTTTTCTGTTGGCCATGTTTTTTGTAGTCCTGATATCATCAGCTGGTTTAAACCGCTATGCCTCTTTGGGAGTGGTAATAACTATTCCTCTGGCTCCGTGTGGGGGCTTAGCGATTCTTCCGCTGGTTAATGTAGATTTGAATCAGATTTCCCTGATTGCCTTTATCGTTGTGTTGGGAATCCTGGTTGATGACAGTATTGTAGTTAATGAGAATATTAGCCGTCATCTTGCTCAGCAAGACAGCCTTTT
>DUMX01000287.1 GCA_012839665.1 Gelria sp. | reverse complement strand
TCCCCTTACCCCTAAAGCTTATCGGAATATTGCCAACCCGGCAAAATTTTAGCAAAAGCAATAGGGGATAACAAACCTGGATAGAAACAGGTCATGTTTTTAGTGCTTTTTTTCGCCATATTACGAGCATAAAAGCTTGATTTGCTTTAAGGACGTGATATAATTAGTGAAAGATTTAACATAGGAAGTTCGGGGTAGTACTGGAGTGGTGGAGTAATAATAGTACTTTCAAACGACGCTTAAATACAATGGTACTTAATCGGCCATAACAAGTAAAATCCAACCTGATTGCGCTAACCGAAAAAGCATAAACTAAGAAATTAACATCCAACTCATAAATTACCTGTATCCCCATTAAAAACAGAGCCCGATTTTTCGGGCTCTGTTCCTTTTTTAATATAATTCCCCAACTTCCGATAATGAACATTATGTAAACTAGGAAATTGAAGGAACTGCTTCAAAGCGTATCATCTCTAATACGACCAGGTCTTTTCTCTCACCTAAAATGGATTTTTGATTGTAACTCCCATTATATTAGCTGTTAATCCTTCTGATCCATAAAAATGATGAAAGGCAGTCAGTGTCAAAGATTACCGGCGTCTGAATTTCCATTTTCTTCTCCATCCCCAAATAGTATTTCCCCATATCCCCCTTCAAGCATTAACTCTTCATATTTCCCATAAGTTATTTTCCCTGCTTCTAAAAACTCCTCCGCCAGTTCTGCATAGTTTGAATAAATGACCATGCCTTGATCGGCGGTATCTTGATATAAAGCGGGACTGTAGCCCAGCCTGATAGCAGCAGAAATAACGCCTGCTTTCATCTGTTCAGCTTCTGCTTCGCTTATAACGCCCATGTTTTTCAACCTTAATAACATCAGCGCATTACTTACCGCAAAATAGTTCTCAAGGTATATCAAATCACGCATATTAAGTTTGCGTGATGAATCTTGCAGCCTTAAATTCAGATAATAACGCAAAGCATCATCAGGCACCAGGAAATACGAAGCAAAGCTATTGGCCTCCAATTCAACTTCGTAATCCTCGTCATATTTATTTATTGCACAAAGTCTTCCCGTCATTCCATGATTATATTTGAGGTGGTAGTATTCGTGAGCAGCCGTAAAATACTGATGCCCCAAACTGCGTCTGGAATTTATTATTACTAAACCGGTATCCCCTTTTCTTATAAAGATTCCCGAGATGTCACCTTTTAAAGGAGTAGTAATAATGGAGATATTCTCTCTGTTTTTTAGCAATTTGAAGATATTAATACTATCCAGTTGCCCTATTCCCAATTCATTGCGCGCCTCTATTGCCTTTACGCGGGCACGTTCTTTATACCCACTCATGGCCTTACCCCCTGATTTAAAAATGCTAAATTACTTAGGAAGTTTTTAGCCCAGGCGATTGTACGCAAGTCTTCCTCGCATAACTCTTCCCCACGAAAAGCCAATTGAATTTCCGGTTCCCTGGTGTCAAGCTCGGAAACGAAATACCCTAAATCATAGCCATACAGACTTGCCAGTTTTTCCAGCAAGCTGAGATTAATCTCTCTCTTGCCGGTCTCAAAATAAGACAATTGAACCTGATTAATATCCAACACTCTAGCAACCTGTTCCTGTGTAAGTCCTGCTGTCTTCCTGGCATCACGAAGTTTCTGTCCAACTGCTGCTAAATCTAACGATGCCATAAGATAACCTCCCTTATATTAACTATATGGTTATATTTTGTCACATATATCGTTATAATATAACAGCCAATTGATATTTGATTAGGATTTGCTTAAATAAGGTGGGTTCTGAACTGATGACCATTGAAATATGCAGGCAATTTCGTCAGCTTTTAGACGATTTAGGTTGGCTGTAACATTTGGGGAGATAAAATTTACAATTTTTTCAGCAACTTAATAATTTTCAATAAAGGTTATAAAATACATAACCCCGTCTGAAAAAACATTCTTTAATCAATATCATCCGTCATATCGTAAATCTTCAATTTAAACTGAAAACCTTCGTAAGCATTCAGCATCCGGCCCAAATCGTCCCACGAAAATGATTGGCCATCTACAACTACCTTATGGTTTTCATTATTATCATCGTATTCCAACCTGCCCACTACCTCATCATCCTTTAAAACTGTCTGCTTGCTGCCATCTGGTGTTAATCCGCAAATTAATGACTCCCGAAGGGAGCGTTTTTTCTCGGATTAAATAATCTACAAACAAAATGAATACTGAT
>DUMX01000363.1 GCA_012839665.1 Gelria sp. | reverse complement strand
GAAAAAGAATTTGCCGATTACATAGGCGTCAAACATGCTATAGCCGTAGGCAACGGAACTGATGCTCTGGTAATCTCCCTGGAAGCCCTGCCGTTGCCTACGGCTATAGCATGTTTGACGCCTATGTAATCGGCGAATTCTTTTTCGAAGGCTTTTACATTATTGCCCATGATGTATTGGGCACCAGCAAGGACTTCAAGAACTGCCGCTTCTATTTCGGGCTGTAGAGCCTGGTATTGTCTTTTCAGGTCTATTAGTGGTATTTGCATAATGACTCCTTTTTCTGACGCTGATTTTTTTAAATGGTTTTATAACAATTCGATGTTTTCTCGGTTTAGTATATCTTTCATGGCGTTTTTGGTGTCGAATATGTATTTGGCGTTTTTTTGGACGAAGTTGTAGTCGATTCCTTTGGTATGGTTGGTGGTTATTACTACTATATCAGAATTTTGTATTATTTCAGCGGTTAGTTCGGGGAGGCCTTGCATTTGGCGGCCTTTTTCCCGGTATTCGCTGACGAAGGGGTCGTAGTATTGTACTTCGGAACCGGCTTTTTCGAATTCTGCGATGACTTTTATGGCCGGGCTTTCGCGGTAATCATCAATATCGCCTTTGTAGGCTACGCCTAATATGAGGACTTTGGCTCCGTTCAGGGCTTTTTTGAACCGATTCAGGATTTTACCGGCGCGTTCTACGGTGTATTCGGGCATACGGTCGTTTACCATCATGGAGGCTTCTATCATGGAGGTATGGAAGCTGTATTCCCGGGCTTTCCAGGATAGATAGTAGGGGTCCAAGGGTATACAGTGTCCGCCCAGGCCGGGGCCGGGGTAGAAGGGGGTGAAGCCAAAGGGTTTGGTTTTGGCGGCTTCGATTACTTCCCAGATGTTAATGTCCATTTTATGGCAAAGCATGGCCAGTTCGTTGATAAGGCCGATATTTATGTTGCGATAGGTGTTTTCCAGTATTTTTTCCATTTCGGCAACTCGGGGGGAGGAGGCTTCAAATACTTCGCCTTCGAGTACGTTGCGGTACATGGCGGCAATGACTTCGGTGGCGTCTTTACCTACTCCGCCTACTACTTTGGGGGTGTTTTTGGTCTGGTAGATGAGGTTGCCGGGGTCTACCCGCTCGGGGGAGAAGGCCAGGTAGAAGTCTTCTCCGCATTTTAGTCCGGAACCTTCTTCCAATATGGGCAGCATTAGTTCTTCGGTGGTACCGGGGTAGGTGGTGGATTCTAATACTACCATACTGCCTTTTTTTATGTATTGGGCTACCTGGGCGGTGCTGTCGCGCACGTAGCTAATGTCAGGTTGCTGGTATTCGTCCAGGGGTGTAGGAACGGCTATGGCTATGAAGTCTACGTCTTTAACGAAACTGAAGTCAGTGGTAGCTGATAACATGCCGTTGGCTACCAGGTCTTTTAGTTCGCTGTCGACTACGTCGCCGATGTAGTTAATACCCTGGTTGACTTTTTCTGCTTTATGGGATTGGATGTCGAAGCCGATGGTTTTGTAGCCGGCTTTGGCTTTTTCGACTGCCAGGGGCAGGCCAACGTAGCCCAGGCCGACTACGCCAACGGTAATTTGTTTGGTGTTGATTTTGTTAAGCAAAGTTTGTTTCATAAGCTACTCTTTTCCTCTTTTGTATTTTTTAACGTTAATTTAGTGGCATTGTACTCCGGTAATACCTGACTTATCAATTCTACTACATCATTTCGGTTGAGGAAGACGTTTTGGGCGAATAGTTTGTCGATTAGGTCGTAGATATTATTATAGGGTTCTTCCTGTTCGGATTGGAAGATTCTTTCGTGGCGGGTGGCGGCCATTTGTTCTCGGGCGGTGAAGAGTTCTTCGTATAGTTTTTCGCCGGGCCGGATGCCGGTGAATTTTACCTGGATGTCGGAGCCGGCTTCATAGCCATACAGGGTTATGAGGTCACGGGCCAGGTCTACTATTTTTACGGGTTTACCCATATCCAGGACAAATATTTCGCCTCCGGTAGCCATGGCGCCAGCCTGGATTACTAATTGTACGGCTTCCGGTATGGTCATGAAGTAACGGGTCATATCGGGATGGGTTACGGTTACGGGTCCGCCTTTTTCTATTTGTTTTTTAAATATAGGTACTACGCTGCCACGGCTTCCTAATACGTTGCCAAATCTTACTGCAGCGAAATTAGTCCCACTTCTCTGGTTTATATCCTGAATCAGCATTTCGGCTATGCGTTTGCTGGCTCCCATTACACTGCTGGGGTTTACAGCTTTGTCGGTGGATATTTGAATAAAGGTTTTGGTACCATGTTTATCCGCCATCTGAGCCATGTTTCTGGTACCCAGGATGTTGTTTTTTACTGCTTCCTGGGGATGTTTTTCCATCATGGGGACGTGTTTGTAGGCGGCCGCATGAAATACTACTGCCGGCCGGCTGTCTTTGAATACTTCCTGTAGTTTTAGCCAGTCTTTTACATCACAGAGTTCT
>DUMX01000286.1 GCA_012839665.1 Gelria sp. | reverse complement strand
GAATCCTGTTATAAAGGGTGCCGGTAAGATGGCAGCAGGCGGCAGACATACTCTGCTGGTTGATAGTAGTGGCAATGTTTGGGCCTGGGGTCAGAATGATTATGGACAGTTGGGTATAGATAATAAAAAACAGCAGTTAGAACCAGTAAAAGTAGACAGTCTTAGTAATGTAGTGGCAGTAGCCGCAGGTGATAATCACAGCCTGGCACTGGATGGTAGTGGTAATGTATATGCCTGGGGCAGAAACAATCTCTACCAGTTAGGCAATGATACTACTGATGACAGCCTGACTCCTACCAAGGTTTTTGAGGGAGTTAAAGCCATTGCAACAGCAGCCAACTACTGCCTGGCTCTGAAAACTGATGGTACGGTTTGGGGTTGGGGCGAAGCTGGTGAAGCCAACTGTGGTTATTCTCTCACTAATGGCAATGGGCGTACCCCGGTGCAGATGTGTTACAACACCAACGTACCGACCGATATTCATCCGTTCGAAAATGTAAAAGGTATTGCTGCTGCGCCGAGATTTGCAGCTTACCTCTTTAATGATGGCAGGATTTGTCGTCAGGGCTACTTTATTGATACGGTAGGTGCACCTACTTATTCACCCAGGGGTCATTACTCCAGCCTAATGGGTGTGCAGGGCATTGTCGCCGGTGATGAATTCGTAGCAGCTCTGCTCGCGGACGGCACCGTGGCAACTCTGGGTAACAATATTCAAGGGCAATTCGGTAATGGAGGTCAGAGCAACGCTACTCCGGCCAGTCCTGTACCGTATGCTAAAGTCAAAGGTTTAACTAAAAAAGTAGAAGGTATTGCTGCCGGTGGAGCGCATGGAATTGCTCTGGATTCGGATGGCAATGTATGGACCTGGGGTAAAAACCAGTATGGTCAATTAGGTAATGGCAGTAACATTGTCAGCCTGGTACCAATTCAGGTACAGGGATTATCAGGCATAACTGCTGTAGCTGGAGGCAGGGATAATACCCTGGCTATGCAGAATGACCAAAAGGTTTATGCCTGGGGTGAAAACTCCGGCGGACAACTTGGCAGCGGCGATAAACTAAGCTCCAAACTGCCAGTTTTGGTAAGAATGACCGGTTATGATGAAGCAGTCAATGCCCCGGTCTGGCCTGCAAGCTTCACTATTGTGAAAAAGGCGCAGACTGCGGATAGTATTACCCTGATGTGGACTCCGGCTAAAAGCAGTATCAGCATAGGCGGATATGAGGTTTACCAGGACGGAAACAAGGTAGGCGAAGTATCTGGTAACACCTATGAGTATACCGTTAAGGAATTACAAAAAGATAAAGATTATACTTTTGGCATTAAGGCCAAAGATAGTGCAGAAAATGTAAGTGATTTGAGTAATACCATCAGCCTGACCTTCACAGGTGAAGAGGAAGGTGGAATTGATAACCTGGCACCCGAATGGGATGCTGGTGCGGTTATCACAACTGATGGCAAGACTCCATACACCATAACTATTTCCTGGCTTGCAGCTAAAGATAATGTAGCGGTAACCGGTTACCGGATATTTGCCAACGGTAAAAATGCTGGGAGCACCAGCAAAACTAGCTATACAATTGGCGATTTGTCGCCTGACCGGGAATACCTGATTACAGTTGAGGCTCTGGATGCGGCTTACAATGTCAGCGAACCGTTGTTTACCACCATCAAAACCCCGGATACCATGCCATTCCTATGGATGGCGGAGGTTACCAATAAAGGTGACATTAGCCTGACATTTAGTAAGGCTATGGCAGATCCGGTTGGAACTCATGAACAGTTTACCGCGAAGATTGATGGTGCTGATGCACAGATAAAAGGAGTCGAAAGTACTAATACAGTCGAGAAAATCAAGTTAGTGCTGGAAAACAAAATTGATAGTTATGAAAAAATAGTTATCACTTATACCAAGAGTGAAGAACCAGATAAACAAATCAAATCTACTGATGGTGCAGCCGTAGAAAGCTTTATTGCTCACATTGGAAAATCGGCTCCATCTCTGACTGCCGATACCACCAACAACGCATTAGGGCAGGCCATAGAAATAACCTTTACTCCTGATGCAGATTGGGTAAAAGCGATCACAGATGTAACTGTAGACGGAATTTCTACTGAAGGTAAATATACAATTAGTGAAGGCAAGATTGTTCTTAATCCCGAGGTGTTTAGTCTACCTGGTCAGTACCACATAATAGTAAAAGCCGAAGGCTATAGTGATGCTGGTGTAATCCAGGTCATATCCAGCGACCAGGATACAGTCGGGCGTCTGGTCATATTCCAGAAGCCTTTTGCATCCTATGCTGGCCCAACTGGTGGAGTCGGGATTGATGGCGAGTTCAAGGTAGGTTTTATGGAGCAAATAGTACCGGAAAGTCTGAAAATTATATTAAATAAGATTGGTACAACTGGAAATCTGGAAAGTAAAAAAGAATCTGTAGCATTTACCTATGAACTTAATCAAAATAAAGTTCTGAATATCAAAACCAAGGAAAAGCTGGATTATGGAACTTATTATGAATTAGTTCTACCAGCTGGAATAGAAGATGTTAAAGGCAACATCAGCGAAGATGATTCTAAAGTAGTATTCTATACCGCAAGCTTTAAACCACCTGTTTACAAGGTAACCCAGGATGGCAAAGAAGTTAGCGGAGTTGTAGCTGGTCAGTCCTATCAGTTGACAGCAACCCTGGAGAATAGCAGTGACCAGTCGCAGACCGTAGATGCAATTCTGCAGTTGCGCGGCGGAAAAGGTGCCCGCGAAAATCAGGGTGGCGACGTTCTGGACCAGCTTAACCAGAGGATTACAGTAGACAGCAGGCAAACAACCGATGTTACTCTTGAATTTACCGTTCCTGTAGATATAGATAGTTCCGTAATTTACGGTGATATCTTTATCTGGGAAAAGGATGGCGTCTATGCCAGTGCTGAACCCGTTCATTTCAGTTGCCCGGTTAATTAACCGGGTAACTGGTTAACGGTGTTATTAAAAAAGGAGGGTAAGTTTTTCATGGCACGTAAATTACGAATATCGATCTTAACAGCGTTATTAATCGTAGCCTTTGTCGTGACCCAGGCACTGGCGGCACCTTCTATTCGCTTTACCCTGAACGGGGCGAAGGAAGCGTACAACGCTGGTTCAGTTTTCATGCTTTACGGAAGGGCAGAAGATAGTGGTTTAGCACTACCTGATGCCAATGTACTCGTAAAAGTTGATAGTGGAAACAGCCCGGTTTATTGGTCACAAATTCGGACCGATAGTAACGGCTATTTCCGTACCGATTTTAATCTCCCCTATAGTGGTGTGGGAAGCAACTTACGGGTTGCAGTTGACGCTCCCGGAAGCAATATAGTGAAACAATATGCCCTGGGTCAAGCCCAGGTTGGGTTAGGGTTCGAGGGTATTGGCTTTAAGGAAAAAATCAACAACCAGCGGGTTCCGGTAAATACCAGGGAGATTATACTGGTGTTTGGAAGCAATGTAAACTATTTTCACAACAAATCAGCTGATTCCGACCTGCGCTTTCTGGGCAGGAATGAGAAAAACGCTGATTGTGCCCGGTTATATGAAAAAGATACCGGTAAACGGATTAATACATCAGTAAGACTGGTATCCAATGATGCAGAGGGCGATAAAGATATTAGTTTCTATAAGCTGGATGGAACCCAGGTGACCGAAATGCGTAAAAGAATACTGCCGCTTTCTATAAATGAAACTCTCAATCCTAACACTACCTATCGGGTAGTTATTAGCAGAGAAATGGCGGCCAATAATAGCTCTATACTGGGCGAAGATCGGGTTATAGAGTTTACTACCGAAGTAACCTCGGTTAGCCCCAAAGGTGAAGAAAAAACTCCGGTTGTTGACCAAACTATTTCTACTAGTGGAGGAACCGTCAGTGAAGGCGGCGTTACCATAGTAATTCCGGCCGATGCGGTTAGTTCCGATATTAAAGTAATAGTAGAAAAGGTTATAAATACTTCAGCACTATCAATAGATAATAATAGTCAATTCATTAGCGATGTAGTTGAAATCGTAAAGGACAAGTCGGGGAATTTCAGTAAACCGGTTACTATCACCTTGACCTTCGATAAATCCAAGGTAGATACCACTAAATACGACCTTAGCATCTGTTATCTGGATGAGAAAGAAAACAAATGGATTCCACTGGATAATGTAGAGATTGATTTAGATGCAGGTACGGTAAGTGGTAAAGTTCTGCACTTTACCAAGTTTGCGGTTATAGCTACTGAAAAAGCAGCAAAAGTGGAGGAACCAAAACCAATAGTTCTCAGCGACATTCAAGGTCACTGGGCGGAGAAAACTATCGCAGAATTAGTAGCATCGGGAGCTATAGCAGGATATCCGGATGGTACCTTTAAGCCAGACCAGGGTATTAGCCGGGCAGAATTTGCTACTATTCTGGTTAAAGCCTTTAATTTAGAATCCAGGAGCGGCAAGGTATTTAACGATACTGCCGGACACTGGGCCCAGGATACTATTAGTACCGCTGCAGCCCACGGCATAGTAAGCGGCTATAGTGATACCACCTTTGGTCCGGATGATCCTATTACCCGGGAGCAGATGGCAGTGATGATAGTTAAGGCTGCAAAACTGGCAGAGGCTCAGGAAGGAAAAACTTTTGCTGATGGCGATAAGGTTTCCGCTTGGGCTAAGAATGCAGTAGCAACTGCCAGCGAAAAGAACATTATCAGCGGCTATCCCGACAACACTTTCCGGCCTCTGAATAATGCTACCAGAGCTGAGGCAGCTACGGTCATTATTAAAAGTCTGAAGCTGGCGTCCTAGAAAAACGGGATTGTCAAAAGCCTTTAAGCTAACGTCTTAACTTGGAAATTTATTAACCCGGATTATTTAGATTGTTATTAAAGTGGCCTATCCTTTATACTAAAGGGTAGGCTTCTTTTTCAATACTTTTATGTTTTTTATTTTTAAACAATTTAAGGGAGTTATTTAAATGGACCGTTCAGAGCAAATGCGGGACCAGAGTATAGGTAAATTATTGTGGAGTTTTTCGCTGCCGACTATTGTTGGTATGCTGGTTAATTCACTTTATAATATTATAGCCCGGATATTTGTGGGTCGGGGGATAGGGTCACTGGCGATAGCGGCGACTACGGTAGCCTTTCCTATTATGATTCTGCTTATGGCAGTTTCGCTTTTAATCGGGGTTGGTGCTACGGCTCTGGTTTCGCTTAAACTGGGAGAGCAAAAGAAGGAAGAGGCGGAGAAGGTAGCAGGAAATGCTATGACCATGTTAATCCTTTTGCCTGCAACTTTAGCGGTGTTATTCCGGTTATTTACGGAACCAATCTTAATTACTTTCGGAGCCAGTGCAGCCGTACTTCCTTATGCCCGTGATTTTACTGAAATCATTATGCTGGGTTCGGTATTTGGCTCTATCAGTATGGGCATGAATAACCTCATCCGGGCCGAAGGCAATCCCAGAATGGCTATGTATACTCAGATATTAGGGGCGGTAGTAAGTGTGGCTTTAAACTATATTTTCATCTTTATATTCCATTGGGGGATAAAGGGGTCAGCTTTTGCCACTATATTGGCCCAATTAGTTTCGGCTATTTGGGTATTGAGCTATTTCTTCACTGGCAGGAGCCTGATAAAAATTCGCTGGAAAAACCTCCGGCCTACCTGGCCGGTATTGGGTAGTATCATGGCTATCGGTTTTGCTCCTTTCGCCATGCAAATCGCTTCCTGTATTCAGCAGCTCATATTAAACAAGACCTTGATGTTTTATGGTGGAGATACGGCTCTGGCAGCTATTGGCATTGTCATGAGTATATCCACATTGTTGTTTATGCCGGTATTAGGCCTCAGTCAGGGGGCGCAGCCGATTATCGGCTACAATTACGGAGCCCGTCAATATAAGCGGGTGCGGGAAACTTGGAAAATAGCAGTTTTAGCCGGTACCGGTATAGCAGTAGCAGGATACCTGGCTATTAATATTTGGCCGGTACAGTTAGTGGAGCTATTTAGTAAAGGGGATGCTGCACTTACTGCCATGACGGTTCATGCCATGATAATTTTCTTTGCTTTGCTGCCGGTGCTGGGTTTTCAGATAACTAGTTCCATATATTTTCAAGCTGTGGGTAAAGCAAGGCAGGCCGCCGTACTCAGTCTGTCTCGTCAGTTTTTGATTTTTATTCCTCTGCTCCTGATTTTGCCGCGGTTTTGGGGTATAGATGGGGTATGGAGAACGGCTCCTATTTCGGATGCTTTGTCGGCAGTGTTAACTGGTGTCTTTATTTACCTGGAGATGAAGAAGATGAGGCAGGAGGAAGAATGGGAAGAGGAAAATGAGGAGATTGGATTAGAACCTGCACCGGGTAGCTTATGCGGCTCGGAAAAATAACCCGGCACTTCAACACCATCTGTTATTTTCATTTGGTTGCATCTATCCAACGGAAAATAGAGTGGAGGGACTCAATGTTAAGTCCCTCCTTCATTATTTAAGACATGGACATCTCTACGGGGCTACTTCCTCTGATACTTCCAGGTAATTATGGAGGAAGTACTCGGCTACAGCTACAAGTACACCAAAGATGAGGAGTGATGCGGCGCTAATTGTAATGGCTGGCCATATTAAGGAAATTATATAAACTAGAATGGCGGCCATTAAACCATCAGCAATAGAAGCAGTCGCATTACCATATGCCGGTAAAACTACCAAATCACCTACCCCATAATTCAAGGCAGCTACCGCCAAGGCCAGCACCAACACTTCCAGGACAGTATTGCCATTAATTAAAGAAAGGGTTAAGAAGCCTGCAACAAAGGTCAGAGCATACTTCAGAAGCAAGAACATCCATGATTTCAATCCTTTCACCTCCAAATAGAGTTATTTTATATTATTTGCCAATATGCCCCGGTTTTATGCAGTCAGGTTTAACTTACATAAAGCCATGTTCAGGTGCTAATAATAAAATATGTAGAAATAAGGTGCTGGTAGCAATGGATAAGGGTATTACCCTGAATAGTGGTAACCCAAAGCACGGGGGTCAATTAAGAATTGAGAATTTAAAATTAAGAATTAATATATGCCCGAAGGGTCTGTGTAATATTCCTGGGTGAAGATTGTAGTAGCAGTAGAGGAGGGAAATAGGGAAAATTAGATGCTTATAGTAATTATTCGTACGATAATTCTATATGCCGTTACGGTTTTATTGCTCCGGGTCATGGGTAAAAGGCAGATTGGGCAACTGCAGCCCTATGAATTGGTTGTCATCATTATGATTTCAGAACTGGCGGCTATTCCTATGCAAAATACTGGTATTCCGTTGCTAAGCGGTTTAATACCCATATTTATCCTGGTGGCCGCTCAGGTTACCTTATCGTATATATCACTGAAAAGTGAGCGGGCCCGAGGGGTAATCTGCGGTACCCCCAGCATCGTTATAGAAAATTCTCGGATAGTAGAAGATGAGTTAAGGAGGCTGCGTCTTAATTTAAACGATTTGCTGGAACAGTTGCGTTTGAAAAATGTACCTGATATCTCCGATGTGGAGTATGCCATATTAGAGACCAGCGGGCAGTTAAGTGTTATTCTTAAATCCGAAAAAAGGCCAGTCGAGCCTCAGGATTTAGATATTTCTCCGGAATACGAGGGTTTGCCCACTACCTTAATAATAGACGGTCACGTTATTGAAGATAATCTAACGAAAGTAGATTTAGATATAAATTGGCTGCAAAGTGAATTAAGTAAAAACGGGGTTAAAAACATAAAAGACGTCTTTTTTGCCAGTCTGGATGTCCACAAACAGCTGTATTACCAGCTTAAATCTTCGGCGCAAAGGTAAAGGAGTATTTCTACAATGAGATTGTTATCAACTTTGGCTGTAATTCTGGCCCTGATTATTGGAATGGCTATCTGGTTTAATCATTCGTTGCAAACATCAAGCGATGATTTGACCCGGCAAATAGAACTGGTTAGTGCTACTATCAGGCAACAAAAATGGGAAACAGCGGCTCAACATAGCGCGAAGCTGGAAAAGCTATGGGAGCAAGAGGCTAAATGGTGGCCGGTGTTTCTGGACCACCAGGAGATGGATAATATTGAGTTTTCCCTGGCCCGGGTCAAGGAGTACGTAGTCAACCAGGATGGCGCTCTCTCCTTGGGCCAGCTCTCGGAATTAAAGCTAATGATTGAACATATCCCGCGTAAAGAGGCGGTATGTTTGGAGAATATATTCTAATCGTAAATAGGGTGCTGGTAGCGGACGTTATAGGTATGGCAAAGTTCAGTGGTAACCCAAAATACGGGGTTAATTAAGAATTAAGAATTATTGTGGAAATGCT
>DUMX01000285.1 GCA_012839665.1 Gelria sp. | reverse complement strand
GCTGTAAACTTGTCATATTTTGTTGCAAACTTTTTTCTATAAAACATGTGATTTTCCCAACTTAATGTAATGTAATAAGTGAAGGAAGAAATTAGCATATAATTTTCAAATGAAAATGCAAGCCGATCAAGTGAAACCAAACAAGCGTTGGCAATGCGAATTTTCATAACGTTATGAGATTTTAAAGGGGGTGAGCTGCTTCGATTTACAGTAAACAGATAATGAAAGAAGGGAGGTGCTAAGAAATACTACCCTCAACAAGCAAACAGGATTGACTGCCAGTTGCTTACCGAGGGTAAAATTCCACTGAGCCCTGTACAAAACAAGGAAGTGGTTATGATTCAATTATATCTTAAATGAAGGGAGATTTATTTGTAAAGAGAATACTTTCGATAGTATTAACAAACCATTTTAACATACAAGATGGAGGATGCTGTGATGCTTCGTTTGATCCAGCTCGAACTCGAAAATTGGGAAAATCCTCGTACCTTACTTATATGCCTGGCTACGCTATCTGTTTTCCTGATCAGTACCGGGCAATATTACGGGGTTACCGATCCGTATGGTCTTCCCTATACAACTATTGAAGTTTATATAACTACTTTAAGGGATTTAATGCTTTTTATCCTACCCTTATTGGCAGGCTTAACTGGGGCGGATATTATTGCGCGGGATCGCACTTACCAACTATTACCTTTGTTGTTCTGTCGTGAACTTACCCCGACTGATTATGTAAGCTCTAAAATATTTGCTTCTATATTACTCCAGATTATTATTATCTTCTCTATAGAAGGAGTACTTTTCGTTTTTTGTTTCATATTATACGGCCATGGTCCGAGTAATGGTGTATACGGGCGGTTGGAGCAAGCTTTTTCCATTGCTCACCCCTGGATATTCATTTTTTTAGTATCACTCGGATATGTACTGGCAGGAAAATCCCGATGCGTTTATTACTGTTTGAAAGTATAAACCTCGTATACCAGCGTCGTTGGCTGGTGATATTTCCGGTATTAACTGTTATTACACTTTTTGCTATTGATTCGGTGTCTTGTAGAGCTGATAATTTACATATGGTAGTAAATATTTGGGATGGCCCGTGTGCTGTCTTTTTCAACACTAATTATTTTATTTTTGCTATTATTCTTATGTTCGTTGTAATTGTAAGCAGTAGCTTGATCCGCGATTTGAGTAATAGTTATCAATTGGTGGTATTAACCCGGGCCAAGCGATTATCCTGGTTAAATGCAAAAATAGGAGCGATTTTCTTTGCCGCGTTAATCTATGTTTTAATTGGAGTGTTGGTTATATTAATTGTTTCAGCTTTCTTTTTTCCCTGGGGATCCTCCTTCAGCCAATTTGCCATTAGACCTGGCTTGGGTCAACAATATTATTACTACCTTTCCTCTACCAGCCATCCGGTTACTTTTTTCGGTGCAATGTGTCTGTATACAGCGTTTGCGTTCACTGTATTCATGTTGATTCCTCTAGTTTTATCTCTCATAACAAAACGTAACCAAATTATTATAATAATTCCTTTAGCCTTGTTGGTATTGTCGCGATTGGGGGTGGCCTTTCTTCCCT
>DUMX01000026.1 GCA_012839665.1 Gelria sp. | reverse complement strand
CTACAGAAATTTCCTCAACCCTTCCCGCCATTATCGGCCTGACCAGCGTATTTCCCTTAACCTTTAAGCTAAGCCCAGGATAAAAATTCTGCTGCTGTTCTTCAGGGTTCCAGTACCAGCCATATTTCTGTTCCAGTTCTAAATACTCGCAGGGAAGCTGTATAGCCGCATTGCCCGATACCGGTACTAAACTGCGGCTTTCACGAATATTATGGGCAAAGGTAGCTACTTTTTTTTCTATCTGATAATCTTTCATTACATAAGTAATTACCGGTTCTACTACTTCCCGACTGCCATTATTGGATTGCATGGCTAACCCGGCCACAGTAACTAGAATGATAACTATTAATAAACGAGTTTTGAAACTGCCCAGCATCCTGCATCACCTCGATTTTAAACTTGTACCTCGTATTTATAAAATATATAGTTTAACCAACGTTTTTATGCCTGGGATTCCAAGTAAGCAATAAATTCTACCCCCGCTGTATCCAGCAACCAGTTTTACAAGTAAATGCCTTAAAAAACTTTTGTATTTGATATTTTGTTCTTGTAATATATAGATATCAGGAAAATTTAAGGGGGGGTTTTTATGAAAACCAGAATAACGGAGTTATTTGGTATTGAGTATCCTATCATATGTGGGGGAATGCTATGGCTGGCAACTCCCGAACTTTGTGCTGCCATTTCCAATGCCGGGGGTTTAGGCAATATTACTGCCTGCAATTATGACAGCGGTGAAGAATTAAGAGCGGCCATCCATAAGGCTAGAGAACTAACCAGTAAACCAATCGGCATTAACATTACCCTGCTTCCTTCCATGCGTTTTACTGAAGAACTTTTTGATGATTTTTTCAGAGTTTGTGCCGAGGAAAAAGTAGAAGTCATAGAAGTTTCCGGGAGACCGGCAGTTAAATATTTAGAAATGTGCCAGAAAGCCGGGGTTAAGTTAATGCACAAGGTAGGAGCGGTAAGACATGCTTTGAATATTGAACGTTGGGGTTATGATGCCGTTATCGCTGCTGGTATTGAAGAAGGTGGCCATCCCTTGAATGATGATGTTGCCACCATGGTTTTATTACCCCGTATTGCTGAAAGTGTTAAGATACCGGTGATATCTACCGGCGGTATAGTTGACGGGCGCAGCCTGGCCGCAGCCTTGAGCCTGGGGGCAGAAGGGGTATTAATGGCTACCCGGTTTATTGCTACCAAAGAATGTCAAGTCCATCCCCGTATATGGGAAGAGCTTATTAAACGGGAAGAACATGAGACCACCCTGATTTGTAAAAGCGTGGGGCTGCAGGGACGAGCCTTGAAAAATGACCTTACTCGTCAAATCCTTGAACTGGAAGAGAAAGGGGCTAAAATTGAAGAGCTTATTCCCCTGCTGGCAGGACAACGCTCCATGGATGCGTGGCAGACGGGCGATGTGGAGAATGCCCCCCTGATGGTGGGACAGTCTATCGGCCTGATAAAGGAAGTAACTACCTGCACGGAACTAATTCAGTCTATGGTTAATGATGCCCGGGCTATTCTGGAAAGGAATCTGGCACGGTTTAATTAGAAGGTTTTTTTTGAATATCACTGAATTTTATTATAATTCATTTACAAACTTCGACATGCAGTGTTAGAATAAGGTTTAGATAAATTTAAATAGATGAGTAGAGAAGAGATATGTGGGAGATTAGATTAGTTGAGCTGGTTGCAGATAATTGGGCCAGGTCAACACATTCTGTTGACCTGGCCTTTTGTTTTGTAGGCGAGGTGTAAGAATTGGCCAAGCAATTATTACTAGGAAATGAAGCTATCGCCTGGGGAGCAATAGCTGCTGGAGTTGAGGTAGCTACCGCCTACCCGGGAACTCCCTCTACAGAAATATTTACTACCCTGGCCGCCCAGGCCCAACGTTACGGTTTTTATGCCGAGTGGTGTGTAAATGAAAAAGTAGCTCTGGAAGTTGCCTACGGGTCTGCCATTAGCGGTGCCCGAACGCTGGTAACTATGAAACAGGTTGGGTTAAATGTAGCCGCTGACCCCCTTCTTTCCGGTACCTATTTGGGGGTAAAAGGTGGACTAGTCCTGGTTGTAGCTGATGACCCGGGCCCACACAGCTCTCAAACTGAACAGGATACCCGACAGTTTGCCAGCTTTGCCAAGGTTCCGGTACTGGATCCCTCTGACCCTCAGGAAGCTATGGAAATGGTAATCGAAGCCTTTAATATATCAGAAAAGTACCACCTGCCGGTAATACTGCGCCCTACCACCAGAGTGTGCCATGTGGGGCAAGATGTCAGTTTACCTGAGATTATGGCAAGGAATTCTGAAGTTCATTTTGAAAAAGGCGGAGATTGGGTTATTTTCCCCAGTGTTTCTCTACGAAAACATGGCGAACTGCTGGAAAGCCTGAAAACACTGGGACATGAATTTTCCAGCTCTCATTTTAATCACCGGGAAGGTCAAGGCGAATACGCTATCGCCTGTTCCGGCGTAAGTTATCATTATGTGAAAGAAGCCCTCAACCGGCTTAATTTAATAGATAATACTGAAATTTTAAAAATATCAACCCCTTATCCGTTTCCCGAAGAACTGGTTGCCCAATATCTGCAAAAACACGAACGTTTGCTAGTGATTGAGGAACAGGATCCGGTTTTGGAGGATGGTATTTTGCGGCTAGCCGGTAAAATTGACCGGCACCTGCAGCTAAGCGGTAAACATGATGCTATGGTACCAGGTACCGGCGAATTAAATGTAGACCTGGTGACAAAGGCGATTGCTAATTGGTCAGGAAAAAGCTTGGAAAGCAAACCGGTTCCAACCAAACCGGAACTGCCGTTACGCCGACCTATTCTCTGCGCCGGTTGCCCCCACCGGGCATCTTTTTACGCCGTTCGCAAGGCGACTGGCAAAAAATCGGACACCGTGTTTACCGGTGATATTGGCTGTTATACCCTGGGGATGATGCCTCCTCTGTCAGCAGTTGATACCTGCCTCTGTATGGGTGCAGCTATAACCCAGGCGCAGGGTATTGGTAGAGCCGAACCTGGTCGACAGACTATTGCTGTTTTAGGGGATTCAACCTTTTTTCACAGCGGCATTACCGGAGTTATTAATGCAGTTTACAATCAATATCCCCTGACCCTGGTAATACTGGATAACAGCACTACTGCTATGACTGGTTTTCAACCTCACCCGGGAACCGGACAAACTGCTACCGGAGAAACAGTGGCAGCAATTGATTTGCAAAAAGTACTGGAAGGCTGTGGGGTAAGATTTATAAAAAGTGTTGACCCGATAAATTTAAAAGAAGCAGTGGCAGCAGTTAAAGAAGCCCTGGCCTATGACGGCCCTGCCGTAGTCATAATGAAGAGAGCCTGTATTAACCTGCCCGAGGTTAAATCTTCGGCTCCGGTTGTAATTGATATGGAGAAATGTAAAGACTGCGGCCTCTGTGTTACCGAAATTGGCTGCCCGGCTCTGGTAATGGAAACCGAGCAGAAACCGCAAGTGCTGGAAAGCTGTGCCGGTTGCGGCCTGTGTATAGAAGTATGCCCCTTTGAGGCTATTCAAGGAGGGGATAACTGATGGATATAATAATGTGTGGAGTAGGTGGACAGGGAACAGTACTGGCCTCCCGGGTAATAGGTGAAACCGCTATCAAACAAGGCTATGAAGTCCGCACATCAGAGATTATAGGTATGGCACAG
Organism: Gelria sp.; assembly: GCA_012839665.1. GTDB lineage: Bacteria > Bacillota > Syntrophomonadia > Syntrophomonadales > Syntrophomonadaceae > UBA4844. The sequence continues at coordinate 504 of DUMX01000026.1, read as the reverse complement.
CGGGAAGGGCCGGTAGTATCACAGGTGAGAATTGGTACGGAGCTGCATGGCCCTCTAATTCCTGATGCTGCCGCTGATTACCTCGTAGGCTTTGAACTGGCAGAAGCCGTACGTAATCTGGATAAACTAAATGGAAAAGGCCGGGCTCTGGTAAACACTCACATGGTAGTACCCCCAACCGTATACCTGGGAATATCTCAGTACCCTGATAAACAGCTTACTGATTTTCTAAAAGAACAAATTTCAGGATTAGTTTTAATAAATGCTAATGAATTGGCTGCCCAGGCTGGTAGTACTAAAGCCATCAGTGCGGTGATGTTAGGAGCTTTTGTCGCACTATGCCCCGATATTGACGGAACCGGGCTGCTGGAGGAACTTCTAACCCGCCTGCCGCAGCGGGTGCAGGAAATAAATACCCGGGCATTTAAGCTGGGAAAAGATTTTGTGGAGGGAGAGACGAGATGAGCCAGGCAATAGAGTTTTCCTTAAGTAATACTGGTTGGT
>DUMX01000372.1 GCA_012839665.1 Gelria sp. | reverse complement strand
CATTTCCAAGAAAAAATTTTTAAAATGACGAATTCATGTCACCTTATTGTGATTAAGTTAAAAGTAGCGATAAATGGATGAATATTTTCTCTGCACCTTTATCCTATCTCGTGTGGACTTTATTATTTAGGGAAACTTTTATTTTGACTCTTGTGCACTGCATAAAAATTAAGGAAGATAAGGTCGGTTATATAATAATTAACGAAACATTAACACCAATGGGAGGATATACCAGATATAAGGGCGAATAAGGAAAAAATGATAGCTAAATTAGGAGGGCTAAAAAAGTGTCTCTTAAAATCAAACATGATTTTACTGATTTGATATTGCTGGTGGGAACGAATCCGTTGCCCAACTATGTAGTAGCAAAGTATTTTTTTGACAATGTAGACTTGGAGCGTATTTGGTTGTTATATTCTGAAGGATCAAGATTTTATGAAGGTACGGGGCAGTATGCAGATGATATTGAGAGGGTATTAAGAAAAGAATTAATACCCAGGACACCGGAAGTTGTTAAAGCACCTCTGAGTAATATTAGTCAGGCAAATGTAATCCTTGACCAGGTAAAAAAGCACCTAAAGAAAAGGGAGAGTGATATTAAGAAAATTCATCTGAATTATACTGGTGGGACCAAGGCTATGGCCGTACATACTTACCGGGCATTGGAGAATGAACTTAAAACCCAATGGGGAAATAACTTCTCTGCCTCTTACCTGGATGCGCGGGATTTTAATATTAAAATTGACCAATATCCAGAAAGGTTGACAGGTGACCTAAGAAAACTAATTCAACTTAAATGGGAAGACCTTTTTGCATTGCATAACAACGAGATTAAGAGCATTAAAAACAATTATTTATATAATATCGAAATTAGCCGGCAGGAGGCAATTATGCAATCCTTTGCTGAAATGGCTGCCAGGGGCAAACTGTTGGATTTTAGATCCTGGGTTAATACGGCCAATCGAAATAATTCGCAAAGGGAAAACGCTTCGGATAGGGAGATGGGACTTTTTAATAACCCTAAAGATTCCATATCAGATAAAGAGGTCGGAAACATTATTAATGCCAGGTTGCAGGCTTTTACCCCGGAAAATAACCCGGAGTTGTTTGATTGCCTGGCTGCTTTCCCGGAGGCGGATCGATTCGCAACCAAGGATGGTAAATGGCTATATAATAATTTCGTTATTAGTGGTAAATCTAATAATTCCAGCCGGCTTACTGAGTTTTTAACTGGCAAATGGTTGGAAGCATATGTAGCATGGGTTCTTAGCAAAAAGATTGATGAATATAAAATCGAAAGAAGTGATGTAGTTGCTAATTACGAACTGAAAACCAGGAAGGGTAGCGGTTCACACCAGTATGAAGTCGATATACTGGTAACTAACGGTTATCAAATATGTGGAATTTCCTGTGGAACCGCTTTGGAATACGATAAAAATAAACAAAAAATACCAGCGGCAATAAAAACTAAAGGCTTTGAAGTAATTCTACGCACTTCGCAGATGGGAGGAGACGAAGCACGAGCGGTGCTAATTACCTTGTTAGAAAAGAAAAATGCAGTTAATTTGGAGAACGATTTAAAAGCTTCATTGGGGGCTAACGGTTCGCGTTTTATGGTACTGGGAATAGACGATTTGAAGATTGAAAGGATGTGGGACAAACTTGAAAAACACATATATGGATAGGAGGGGAAAGATTTGGCAGTGAATACCTATTGTGCTGTTTTAATGGACACGGTTTCTATTCAGAAGTATGTTTTTGCCAGCAATACGTTGCGAGATAATCTGGGAGCATCACATATAGTTAACCAGCTCTTCGATGATGTAGCAGTTGCATCTCTGGCAAATGCCTTTGATATAGAAGAGGATAAAGTAAAAGAGATAATACTCCACTGGCAGCAGGAACCAGGAAAAATGCTATTGGATGATCCGGCAATTCCCTTTGAAATCGGGGTAGCGGGCGGAGGCAAGGCTTTACTGTTTTTCCGCGATTCTGATCAGGCTAAAGTATTTATAAAAACATTTACCAGAGATTTGCTGATAAAAGCTCCCGGTCTGCAATTAGCGGTTGCTATTAATAAAGAGTTTATACCCGACCAGGATTTCAGTGGTGGACTTAAATTACTCTATGAACAGCTTGCACAAAACCGCAACCAATACTTTCCGGAAACAACACTTCAAAGCCATGGCATTACCGCTATTTATTCGGAAACTGGAACCAGCCTTAACCTTTACTCCCCGAGCGTTGAAAAGTACATTTCAATAGAAAAGGCCACCAAACTAGAAGCAGCTGACGATGAGGAGGAATTTCTGGAGGAAATAATTAAAGTACGGCATCCTTCTTATTGTTTCAGCAGTCGCATGGATTGGCTGGGGCAAACCGAGGGAAACAGCTATATTGCAGTGGTACATATTGACGGCAACAGTATGGGCAAGTGGTTTCAGAAAAGTAGGGATCTTGAAGATTATCGTCACCGTTCCAAAAACCTCAAAAAAGTTACCGAGGAGAGTTTTTGGAGTCTGGTGGATGAGGCTGTTTGCATAATGCCTAAATTAACTCGGGAAAATGGCTTTGATATACGGGAGGATAAAGATAGGAGAAAGTATCTTCCTATACGCCCCCTTATTTTAGGCGGGGATGATGTTACCTTTGTTTGTGAAGGCAGATTGGGGTTATATTTTACGGAGAAATTCCTGCAGATATGGACGGAAAACGCTAATTCCCAATTAAGCAAGCACGGAAAGCCCGAGAATGGTGAGTTTTCAGCCTGTGCCGGGGTAGCCATCGCCAATACCAAATACCCGTTTTATAGGACTTATTCATTTGCTCAAGAGCTATGTACATCGGCAAAAAAGAGCGCCCGTGAAGCGAAGAAAGGTTCCTGGATAGATTTTCACAATATATCGGGAACCAAAAGCGGCAATCTGGATGCAATACGAAGGGATGAGGGGGTAATCTGGGACCTGGAGTTATATTTTGGCCCCTATTGCCTGGAAGCTGATCAGGAAAAATCGCTGCAACACTTGAAAAACGGCATATATGAATTTTCCCAATGGGTTCGCTCAGATATCAAAGAGTTAAGAACCGCTTTTTATTCCGGAAAAGAAGTTCTGGATACTTATCTAATGGACATGGCCGCCAAAGGTAACCGCCTGCCGTATAAGAAGAGGATCGGGGTTGATTATAGCGACAAAGGTTATGTGGGTATGCGAACACCGTATTTCGATATGTTAGAAATGATGGAATATTATCCATTGTTCTTGCTGGGAGGGGGTATGAAAAATGAGACTAGAAATTAAATGCCGTTCACCCTTGATGTTAGGCTCCGGCAGTGGCCATGGCAGTTTCATCGACAGTGATATTGTTTTTGATAAACACGGTATTCCCTTTTTCCCAGCCCGGCGCTTAAAAGGATTATTGCGTGAGAGTGCGCTGGAAGTAATCGAAATGCTTGAGCAGGCTGGTCTAAGGGAAATCTTTTCTTCCCATGTGGAAGAACAGGTCTTCGGCAGTACCCGGAGTCGGTCAGCTATTCGAGTAAACAACCTTTATTTAAAAGATTATCAACAGATCCTGGAAGGTTTGCAGTATGTTCAGCAGGAGTTTCCAACTATCGTAAATAAAGATGCAGTTATGAATGCTCTTACCGATATAAGGCAGCAGACAGCTATTGAAAACGGCATAGCCCGTGAACATAGTTTGAGAACCATTCGGGTATTGAATCCCAAATATCAATTCGAAGGCAAAATCGAGCTTTTAAATATGGAAGAGCAGGAGGAAATTGAAGCTCTGCTGGCTCTGGCAGGGCTGAACCTGAAAAGGGCCGGTAGCGGGAGAAACCGAGGCTGGGGGGAGATTTCCTGCCGGATATATTCTGATGATGGAGAAAATTTAGGGGAAAAGTATATAGGCTTATTAAAGCAATGGGATAAAAATAGTAGCCCTAAACCGTCAGCAGGAAGGGAAATGAATGATTCCCAGCCATCGGCCGGGGAATTACCACCAACTTCTGATTTTACTTATACCCATAAGCTGGAATACGTTATCACCACTACTTCTCCGCTGCTGTTTACCGCACCTGAGGGTGATGAAAATATGGTTGCCAGCCTGGATTATATTCCTGGCACTGCTCTGCAGGGGCATTTTGCCAATCGACTCATCAGGCAAAAGAACCTCGTTCCGGCGGTAGCGCAGACTGATATTAATTTTAAAGAGTGGTTTTTAGATGGAGCTTTGTGTTTTAGTAATGCTTATCTGATGTATAAGGAAGCTGATTACAGCAAATACCCTCTATATCCTACGCCAATGTTCCTGCACATTGATAAGGAAAAGGATGAGGTATATAACCTGATTAAGGACAAATCGGAAGATGGTAAAGCCATTGGCGGTTATTGTTGTCTTATTAATGGGGAGATACAAAAGAAGGAACCCGAGAAAGCGATTAATTTTCACCTGGTTCGCAATTCCAGCTCTGGTGAGGCTAAAGAAAGGGTAGAGGGGCATGGAGATGACGGTGGTATCTTTCATTATGAAACCTTAAATGAAGGGCAGGATTTTTATGGTTATATATCAGGTTCCGAGGAATACCTGCGGGCATTTTTAGATTTGTTTAGTATCGGGTCGAGCGACTCCACCATGGAAATACATTTAGGCCGCTCCTTAAGCACCCAGTACGGATTGGCCCAGATAGAATTTAGCGACATTATTGAAAACGAGCCTTCAACAGATGATACTCTTCTGGGGGAAGATACGGATAACTATTTGAGGACCCATCAGGTAGTATTGTATCTTCTTTCTCCGCTGGTTTTAAATAACGAGCAGGGATTTCCGGCAATATGTGAACGAGAGTTACTTGCTGCGCTGAAGGGCAGGCTGGGCATAGACGAAATCACAATTGAAAAAAGTTTTGCCCGAGTTGAAACCCGCAATGCCTTTATCTCTCACTGGAAAATGCACGAGCCTTCGTTCAGGTGTTGGACCGCCGGCTCCAGCTTTTCATTGAAATTCAGCCAGAGTATTGATCAGGAAATGAGAGATAAGCTGAGTCTGCTAATGCAGGAAGGGTTAGGAGAAAAACGGCATCAAGGTTACGGACAGATAAGGTTTATTAGACACCAATTATCTGACATTAAAGGGATTTGCGATGCACTGGGCGCAGAGAACAATTATAAGAAGCCGGATGAACTATCTTTATCGGCTTGTAAGATATTAGATCAGATTAAAGAAGAACGCCTGGAACGCATGGTTATTGCCACTGCTGCGCAGAGGGCGCGTCAGTATTATGATAAAAATCCTGCGGTTACCTTATCCTCCAACCTGTTGGGGAGGCTGGAGTTAATAGTAAAAGCATCTGCGGATCAAAAAGATTTAAGCCAAAAAATAGGAGAGCTGCGGGAAACAGCCCGGAAGCCCTTGGAGAACATGAAACTCGGGGAACAAACCTTGTACGATAATTTAACCGCAACTAATCTGGAAGTTTGGTGTCAAACTGCAGTTGTGGAGCAATGGCCATCTTTTGTGAAATTCACGGAGTTTTTGAGCAGGTTTTGGAATGAAGGAAAAGACCTGGATGCCAGCTTGAATGATGCGAAGCTATATAAAATTTACTGGCAGGTTTTTTTCCGTACCTTGCGCAAACTGTATAAACTTTCTCCCGAAAGGAGGGAAGCCCATGCTTAAGCTGGATGAACCTTACAAACTGGTTGATGGTGATGCAACCATATGCGGCAGATTGATAGTCAAAGGAAAACTTAGACTTGTAGCACCACTGATTATTGGAGGAGGCAGCAGCCTCTACGGTGACAGTGACATAGTTGTTTTAAAAGATATGGAAGGAAAACCGTACATTCCCTCTTCTTCCATTACCGGAGCTTTGAAAGATGATTTTAATAATTATAGTTATAAAGGAAGTGTGGATCAGGACAAGTACAAGCTAAATAAACTCTGGTTTTGGGGTGGAGAATATACGTTCAAGGAAAATGATGAAAAAGTTCGGCGCAGCTGTCAGAGTGCGGTGATGATTTCCGATTTAATGCTTTCCGGGGGAAGTATGGCTCGGGTAAGCATAAGGGATGGTATCCGCATTAACCGTTCTACCGGGATAGTAGAACAGGGTGCCAAATATGATTTTGAAATAGTGGAGCCTGGTATTACCTTTGATTTTAAGATGGAAGTAATTATAAGGAGAACTTTTAACTCGGAGCTATTTAAGAACTTTTTTAACGGGATTGTTTACCAGTTAAGCCAGGGGAAAGTTGCTCTGGGCGCGCGGACTAACCAGGGTTTTGGCCGCTGTCGCTTAGAAGACGTTAAGAGTTATGCATTTGATTACCATGACCGGGATCATATTATAGCCTGGTTGACGGAAGATGGGGATAAAGTTCAATTACCTGCCGGTGATTTTTCACAGGTAGATAAGCTGTTTGTGAAAAAGGATAGGCAATTTAGTATAAAGGCCGATTTTAGGATTAAGCATTCCCTCATAGTCGGCTCTTATTCAGGAGACCCGTCTGCTTCAGATAAAGTTCATCTCAAAAGCTATGACAGTGAGGATAGTACAAAAGAGACCGCCGTATTACCCGGGACTTCGATAAGGGGAGCCATTCGTTCTCATGCCGAACGGATTATAAATACACTTGGGGGCGATGGCAATGAAATGCTGAAGGAGTTATTTGGCTGGGTGAATACCGAAAAACCTGATAATGGAAGAAATGAGGCTATTAAAGGACGAATTAAAATCGAGGAGAAACCGATTACGCTTAATACCTTTGTGGAGGAAATACAATACCGTATCAGAATAGACCGTTTTACGGGTGGAGTAATCAATAACGCTTTATTTGACAGTATGCCTATCTGGGCAGGCCAGGGTGATGAATCTATGGTTACCTTGGAACTGGCTATTGATAAGTACCAGGACTGGGAAGCAGGTTTAATATTGCTGGTATTAAAAGACTTGTGGAACGGTGATTTAGCTGTTGGCGGGGAGAAAAATGTTGGGCGCGGTACTTTACTGGGACAGGTAGCAACAATTTGCTTGGACGACCGGACAGTTGTAATAAAAGAAGAGGCAGAAGGGTTAACATTTCAAAATGAAGATGGAAACACTGGTTGGGATGAGGAAACGGTTGAAAAACTAGAAAACCTGGTTGAAGAACTGCATAAAAAGATTCATAACTCTACAGGCAAACAGGGAAATGAGGTGTTATCCAATGCGGAATAACGGTATGCAAATGCTGAAGTTAAAAAAGAACCGGCCTGAAATCGTTAGCAATAAATGGGAGGCCATACTGGAGCATATAGAAAAGAAATTTAACGGAAAAACCGCTGGAACCTTTATCACTATGCAGCATGGTATCTGCATGGGTAGTTATGTCCAGGGCGAGTTTATAATGCCTGATTCGCTGCCCTTAGATCCCCTATATGTAACGTCTATAAGGGTATTCGATGCCGATAGTGAATGTTATGTATGGCGCAGTAGTATGGATGCCCCCGGTATTTTCCGTATGCGGGTAATCCTTGATCAGGAAAAGAATGACACTGATAAAATACTACATGCTATCGAAGCCCGGCAATCGCTTTGGGGGACTGCCTTAGAGAAGTGTTCGGATGATCCGGCGTGGTATCTGCTAAAAGAGGACCGGGGCATCGAACTGCTTATACACCATTCTCTGCTGCCGGAAAATGTAGTGGTAACTCCTAAGGATCGTCTGTGGCTGATTACCCGTAATTATATTGACTACAATGACCTAGGACAGGCGGGTTATGTGGACTGCAGATTTGTGAAAATCCAAAGTGAGAGGGGGATGACAGGATGAAGGAAGGGAAAATAACGGATTTAGTTTACAGGAACGGAATAGCAGAGCTTAAGATTCGGACTGGCAAAAAGGATTTTAGATATTATGCCACCATGAATTTAACGGAATACGCCCAATTAAGCAAAAAACAGAAATGCAAGTACGAAGCCAAGAGGGAGATACTTACAAAACTGGTGGTTGACGGTAAAGATATTCTAGAGAAGAGTCGAATTAGTGTTCAGAAAAGACCTGACAAACCTGCGTCGTCTCAACAGCAAGCTCAGGCCAAGCCACCGAAAAATGCAGGCCAAACCCAATCGCAGCAAAAAGTGGGCAGGGCAAAAGCCCCTTATAACTTTGTTCCCATAGACCCCGAAGTTGTTAAGGCAAAGAATCAAGCGCCTGGGATTGTAATAGCAGAAACTCCGGATGGCAAAATTAAATATCCGGCGATACCCTCCTTTGAACGTTATCACGAAGGTTTATATACCGGCTATATTGATTTAAATATTGAAACATTAACTCCGTTATATATACGGGATAGCTATGATGCCGATGAGGACATAAAAGCAGATAATGCCAAAAGGCAAGGTGAGAAATGGGAAAATCCCGATTTCTTCTCCCCGGGCAATAGACCTAAAATCCCCGGTAGTAGCCTGCGGGGTATGGTTCGCAATCTGGTAGAGATAGTGAGTTATAGCCGGATGGATACTGACTATGTAGAAAACAAGCGGTTTTATTATAGGCGGGTAGCGGAACGAAATAGCAGGTATCAACAATTAATGCTTAATCTGGATTGGGAAACAGGTTTCAGTCCAAAGACTGAAGCAGGCTGGTTGAAAAGAAAGAATGATAAATATGTGATTTTTCCCTTGGAAAAACCGAACATATATAGAATAAATGCCTATCAGAGGGATAACCTCTGGAAGATAAACCCAAAGGATGCCAAATCTAAGTCCATTGTTAAACATTTACCTCAATTTGGTTTCCACAAAATATTCTTTATCCCCACAGCAGAGAAAAAACATATGCATGGGAGGAATAAAAACATACCACTAAGATACGCTCTAATAAATGATTTCCAATTAGATCACACTCAACCACAAGATAAAGGATACGAAAAAGGATACTTAATATTATCCGGCAGTATGGGTAATAAAAAACATTTTCACCCGGTAATTCACCTCCCTAAGGATAATCCGGCAGAAAATGAAATAACAACATTGAATGAAGATATCGTAAAAAGCTACAAAGAAGATATAAGCCGCCAAGAGGATGCTGACTTATTTAAAATGCTGGATAGTAATCCTGCCGGGGTTCCTTGTTTCTATATCCGGGATAGAAAAGGCAATATTAAATCGATTGGGCATACCCCTTTGTTTCGCCTCGCTTACGATAAAAAGGTGAAGGATCATATTCCAAGAGAAAACAGTGATTTCAAAGGAATTGACTTTGCTAGAGCTATATTTGGGGATGCTGACAGATTCGCGGGCAGAGTGTTTTTTGAAGATGCCAAAAGCGTAGGCACTGTGAATCAGCATAGCGAATTATCACCTAAAATTCTATCAACACCTAAACCGACTACTATACAACACTACTTAAGGCAAGATAGGGCAAATAAGGATCAAGCAGGGGACGGTAGGCTTTTTGATTGGAATGATACAACAAACATACGTGGGTATAAGCTGTACTGGCATCGCAAAACCCCTCAAAAAGGCGAAAACGGCTGGGAAGCAAGTTTGGAGGATGTAAAAAAGAGTCCGTCTCAATACACAGTCGTTAAAACAATTGATAAAGGGGCTCATTTTCAGGGCCGTATCCGCTTTGAAAACCTATCCAACATAGAGTTGGGAGCATTACTGTTTGTTCTGGATTTGCCAAATGGCTGTGCCCACAAAATCGGCATGGGAAAACCCCTGGGGCTGGGGTCAGTACGCATCAAGTCTACTCTAACCCTTAGCAAGAGAACAGATAAGGCTGAAGGACGTTATGGGCGGCTGTTTAATAAGCAGAAGTGGCATTTAGCTGAAGACCCTGCTCAAATAGACGATTTCAAGGACTATTTTGCAGAATACATGCTAACGGAGACCAAACATGATAAGGCCACTTCGGGTAAAGCTTATTGGGATACTGAACGGATGCAAGAACTAAGGGCTATGCTTGATTTTAATCAGAATACAGGGGCTGATGATTGGCTGGAGCGTACCCGGTATTTGGAGCTTTCCGAGTTTAAACAGCGTCCGGTACTAGCATCTCCATTGGAAACTATAAAAGCGGCAGGGATTAAATATGAATAGCAGCAGCCTTAACAATCCCTTCACCCTTTCCTATGCCCGTTTCTGCTTTACTATGGAAGCTGTTGAAGATGCTGTTTTACCTTCTTATCTAGGTTCTACTCTGCGGGGGGCGATGGGACATGCCCTGCGTCAGTTGGTTTGCATAGTACCCCGGGATGATTGTAAAAAGTGCATGCATCGCTGGCAGTGTGCTTTTACATATATTATGGCTACCAGTCGCCAGGAAACTGATAGCGCCGGAAATATCAGGAGCGTGGCGGTACCCCATCCATATGTAATTGAACCACCACAAGGGCAGCAGACTCATTATCAAAAGGGCAGCTTACTTCAATACCATTTACTTCTGGTCGGCAATAGCATCCCCTTATTACCACTATTTATAGCAGCTTTTATAAGAGTCGGCAAAAATGGCTTGGGAAGAAACCGGCATAAATTCGTACTCCAGCAGGTAGAGCAGGAAAACGATGGTGAAAATATGCTTTTGTGGCAGGGGGGAGATAATCTCCTACAACCACCTTTGCCTATAAAACTGGGTGAACAAGAAGCTGAAGAAACAGAACAGATTGCCCTTGTTCTGCATACCCCTACCCGATTGGTAGACAAAGGTCGATTAGATGATAGTCCTGGCTTTTCGGTCTTTATGCGGGCAGTATTTCGGCGCTTGGATTCCCTGGGGCAAATTCATGGACAAAGCGGATTAGAGCTAAATTTTCAAGAATACATTAATAGGGCTAATCAGGTTGAACTAGTAGAAAGCGATTGTTCCTGGTTTGATTGGGAGCGGTATTCCAGCAGGCAATCAACATATATGAAACTAGGCGGTTTGGTAGGAAGACTAACTTATGGAGGTGATTTAAGCGCATTTATTCCCTATTTAAAAATGGGGCAAATACTTCATGTAGGAAAAAACACCAGTTTTGGCCTCGGTCGCTATACTCTGGTGTTGGATTAAAACT
>DUMX01000284.1 GCA_012839665.1 Gelria sp. | reverse complement strand
GAAAAAATGGGGACTGGAGTAAGGGTAAAGGAAATACGCTCCGTAAGCGAAAATGAGCAACCCTTCAGGAGGGTTTATGACCCTTCTCACCCGGATGCAGATGAAGAGGGTTACGTAAATTACCCTAATGTTAACATTGTTGAAGAGATGATTAACATGATTTCAGCAACCCGGGCTTATGAGGCTAATGCCAAGGTAATTGAGGCAAGTAAGAGTATGGCCATGAGAGCTCTGGATATTGGAAGATAAGGAGGACTATTACATTGAAAGCAGAAATGTTATTTAACAATGCAATATCAGTACTCCAACCTGGTTATGGGAAGAAAGATAATCCCAATTCAACCGACAATAATAGAACTGGTTTTTTTTCATACCTTAATAATGCACTTCAAGAAGTAGATAACCTGCAAAAAGAAGCTGACGAAAGCGCCAAAAAACTTGTTTTGGGTGATCAGGACCATCTACATAACACCATGATTGCATACGAAAAGGCTAACCTGGCCTTACAGCTTACTATAGAAGTCCGTAACAAATTATTAGAATCTTATCAAGAAATTATGCGCATGCAAATGTAATTAACTTGAGGGAGTCAGGAATGGAAAGTTTTGTTGACAAAATCAAGCAATGGGGCGAGACCGCTAAAAACACCTGGTCCAACCTGAGCTTGAACCAAAAGGTCTTGTTCGGGGGAATTGTATTACTGATTCTGGTAGCTATTGTTATCATAACCAGTAGTGTAACCACAGAAAATCCTTACCAGGTACTTTATACAGGACTTGATGATAAAGATGCGTCCGCTGTGGTAGATAAGCTTGACGAAATGAAAATCAAGTATAAATTAGAAGATAACGGTACCACCATTGCTGTACCTGCTGACGTTAAAGACTCCACCCGTCTGAAACTGGCAGCAGAGAATATTCCTCGGGGAGAATCCGGCTTTGAGCTTTTTGAACAAAGCAGTTTTGGCGAAACCCAGACTGATAAAAAGGTAAAATATCAGGCAGCCCTACAGGGAGAACTGGCTCGGAGCATTCAGAGCCTGGACAAAGTTAAAGCTGCCAAGGTCAACCTGGCGTTGCCAGAAGAGACCTTGTTTTCAGATAATCAACTGGAGACTAAAGCATCGGTGGTAATTAATACTAAAGATGACCAAAAACTTACTGCTACAGAAGTTCAGGCGATAACTAACCTGGTAGCTAACAGTGTAAAAGACCTCAAACCTGAAAATGTTGTTATTGTTGACCAGAATGGCAATCTGGTATCAGATGACCTTCCGCTTGATGGAAAAAATACTGATGTAGTAAAAATGCAACTGGCTATGAAAAGAGCCTTTGAAAAAGAGAAAGAAGAAGCTATTCAGACTATGCTGGATAAAGTCCTGGGTAAAGACAATTCGGTAGTCAGGGTTAATGCCGAACTTGATTTTAATGATAGAGAACAGATGGATGAGCGTTTTACCCATGACCCCGAAGGCCCCTTCGTAGTCAGTGAACATATAAAAAAGGATTCAGGAACGACAACCAGCGTTGCTCAGCCGGGCATTCCCGGTACTGATACCAACATACCCCAGTATCAAGAAGTGGATACCCAGGGGGGTACATCCACCTGGGATAAGAGCGAAAAAACAGTTAATTACGATATTAATCGAACCGAGACCATAACCCGTTTTGCGCTGGGGGATGTTCAGTATGATTATCTTACCGCTTCGGTTTTTATAAATCGCGCTGGTACAGAGAATGCCAATATTGGTGATAGCGAAGAGGAAAAGATTGAGAAAATACGCAGTATAGTAGCTACTGCCTGTGGATTAAGGGAAAACCGAGGAGACGAAAATGTCCGTTTGGAGGAAAATATATCCGTCGCATTTATAGATTTCTATACCAAACCTGAGCCCGAAGCGGCTCCGCAGGGATTTTGGCAGAAGTTTGCAGCTACTCCCTATGCCCCCTGGATTCTAGCCTTTATGGCTGTACTACTTATTGTCCTGGTATGGTTATTAATTACCAGAGGGGCAAAGCGTACTAGAGAACGGGAGTTAGATGAGTTTGAAACTATTGTTGATGAAACTATTGATATCGAAGATATTATTGATCATGAACTAACTCCAGAAGAAAAAGAAAGACAGAAAATTAGGGAAGAAGTTGAGCGACTTATCGATGAGAACCCTGAAAATGCTTCGCAGGTAGTCAAGGTCTGGTTACTTGAAGATACGAGGTGATACAGTGGCGACTACAAGGAAAGTTTTAAGTGGCAAGCAAAAGGCTGCTAACTTCTTTATATTTTTAGGCCCGGAGAAATCGGCTCAGATTTTCAAACATTTAAATGAAGAGGAGATTGAGCAGATAACTCTGGAAATTGCTAATGTGCGCCAGGTTCCTGCGGATAAAGTAGACAATTTCCAGAGTTATCTGCTCAATCTCCTCTTCATTTAAATGTTTGAAAATCTGAGCCGATTTCTCCGGGCCTAAAAATATAAAGAAGTTAGCAGCCTTT
>DUMX01000283.1 GCA_012839665.1 Gelria sp. | reverse complement strand
GAGGTTATTGGTAATGGAATTAGAAAAAAGAGTTTTACGCTTGATTGAGAATGATTCCCGTTTAAATTCTAAAACCATAGCTGTTATTCTCAATCAAGCGCAAAACTCTTTTTTCTAATTCCATTACCAATAACCTCCTTATTAAAACCCTTCATGAGTGCGGGACACACAACCACTTATGAAAATAGAGACTGGGTGTTGGTTTTAGTTTTTATAAAAATTCAGTGTTATTCATAAGAAATCAGTGTCCTTCAGTGTCAAAAGATTTTCTTATTAAAACTAAAAAACCCCCATCCCTGCAGGGACGAGAGTTTGTTCTCCCGCGGTACCACCCTATTTGGCCAGTGCCCGGCTTAGTAAAAATAACGGTTTGCACCGTCCGGCTTCGTATTTGGTAAATATTACACCGGCGCTCCCAGGTGGCCTTCACCTAAAAACTATTACCGGTTCTCACCTTAGCCGGCTCTCTTAAAATAGTAATTCAGGTTACTCTTCTGATCATCGCTTTCGTTTATTTATTTACAACATGCTACCATTACCGGGAACTGCAGTCAATACTGAAGTAGCAATTTATTACCCATAGACCGGTACCAGTTATGTCCAGTAGGGGTAAAAGTTTCTCTGCACTATTTCTTATTTAAAAGCATATTATTACTCTAGATTTTCTTATGGAGGTACCATAATTGCGTAATATTTTACATCTTAGTGATGAAGAACTTCAGGTTGCGAAACGAATTGATAACTATTTTAAATATTGTGATATGAGCTTTCGGGATAAGGTATTCCATACTATTCTAATTGCCCAATACGAGTTGGAAGGACACCATTTCAGCAATGAGTACGAACGCCAGAGAATACTGCAATTTATCAGAGTATCAGATGACCTGTTGCAAAAAACGGTGTGATTATTTAAATAACATGAACTTCTTTCTTAAATACTTATACTCAATCCCATAAACCGCCAGCATCAGGATAAATATGGCCAGATATATATAACGTTCAGTCTTGATTTGGGTTTTCATCTTGTTTATAGTTTCCTCTTTTTCTCCCATGAAATTAAAAATGCTCTGTTTCTCCTCTTTAATAGCAGTCATCTGGTAAATAGTCTGGTATAGTGTGTCCTGCAGTTCGAAATATTTACTCCAGGCGGCTACCCGGTCTGATTTAAGAGATTCAGTCCACTTAAGCAGGACTTGTTGCTCCTCTTCCGGATTCAGCAACAGAGCGTTATAAGCCGTGATACCACGATTACCTGCGGGGTTATCAACCTTAAGCAATTGGCAGATGGTAGGTACTACATCAGTAATCATAGTATTAGTTATACTGATATTACGTTTTATACCTGGTCCCTGCATTATCAGGGGTACCTGATTGCTGGGTGATGAACTGCGCGGAGATGTCACTATGATAAGGGAATTATAATAATTATCTTCCTTTCTTAAACTATTTACAAACGTCCCCAGAGCCAGGTCAAATTTTCTAACCGTCTCATAATAAGCCTTATCGTCCAGAGCTAGCAGGGCATTCCGACAGTCATTAAGATATATATAAGTAAGGAACGGTTTTTCCTTCTTAAAAACGGCCAGAGCCTGTTCCAGAACCTTCTCATCGGAATCTGCACTCTCACAACTATAATAAACCTTGTCCCTATCTTCAAACGAAGCTAACTTGCCCCCGGAACCATCAATAACAATATAGTTTTTTCCCAGCTTGCGCACTATTTCAAATAGTGATTCAGTTTCTATCCTGTTTTTTACGGTAACATGACGGTGGTCCTCAGGCAAAGCCCCAGTAATAAGTGAAGCCTCAGCCGCTTCCAGGGTATCTACCTTTAAGGCCATAGATTTGGTGTCGATAACCCCTTCTCCTACCATATGTTTCATATTATTTACCGGTACACTGACAAACCCTTCATAATTCAAGCCATCCACACTAATAATAAAAATCTGTTCCAATGGTCGTTGCTCGGCAGCAGCAGGAGAAATATTCCCAGCCCAAACCAGAAAAAACATTATTATAAAACATATCAGGCATTTGCCCCCAAATAGTCGCCTCAAATTAACCCCCTCCACCCTATTTTCTTATTAACCCGTCATGTCCGCTAGGTGCACACAACCACCTATGAAAATAGTAGCTGGGGTTTAGTTTATCTAGCGGACATGACGGGTTAATAAGAAAATAGGGTGGAGGGGGTTAATTTGAGGCGATTATTTGGGGGCAAATGCCTGATATGTTTTATAATAATGTTTTT
>DUMX01000282.1 GCA_012839665.1 Gelria sp. | reverse complement strand
TACGATTAAGTCTTTTACTACAAATATCTTCTTGCCAACTGCTTTCTCGGCCTCTAGTATTTTTAAAGCCCGCAGCCGGGCTTTGACCCGGGCCACCATTTCCCTGGGACTGAACGGTTTTTTAATATAATCATCAGCACCCATTTCCAAACCAAGTACGGTGTCAAATTCGTCACCCTTGGCAGTCAGCATAATTATGGGAATAGTATTGTAATTAGGGTCTTGTTTTAAAGTCCGACATACTTCTAAACCATCCATGCTGGGTAACATTATATCCAGTAAAATAAGTTGAGGGTTTTCTTCTCTAACCATTTCCAGAGCGTGTATACCGTCAAAGGCTACTACAACCCGGTAACCTTCTTTCTCCAAATTAAATTTGACCAGTTCGACAATATAAGTTTCATCATCAACTACAAGTATTTTAGGACTATGCATGGTAGATATCACCTCAATAATTTAACCCAATAACGGCAGCCATGCGACCAGTTTTCCCCTGCTCCCGACGATAGGAAAAGAAAATTTCGGGATTACAGGCTGTGCAAAGCTGGCAGTCAATAATGTTTTCTGACCTGATACCATCCTCTTGCAGCATGAACCGGTTAGTAAGCTGTAAATCCCAAGCATACTCATTAGATTCATATTTAAGTATTCCATTAAACCCGCTAAATTCCTCTTTCACCTGCTTAACCAGCTCCTCTCCAATTTGAAAACAACAAACGCCAATACCGGGGCCAATAAAAACTTCAATGTTTTCAGGAGAACAGCCGTATTCTTTTTGCATGACCCTTAAAGTCTGAACAGCAATACGCCCCATAGTTCCTTTCCAGCCACTATGAGCAATGGCTACCACCCTTTGCCAGGGGTCAAACAGATATATGGGAATACAGTCAGCATAGAAAGTAGTCAGCATTATACCTGGTGTGTTACAAACCATAGCATCATATCCGGGCAGAGAAGTGTGATAATCCAGTGCTCCCCGACCTTGCTCTTCTTTACCCACAACAGCTACAAGATTACCGTGTACCTGCTCGCAGCATATCATATTTTCAGGAGTAAATGAGAACAATTCCAGGTAGCGGCGTCGATTTTCGATTACATTATCCATGTTGTCCCCGACATGAAGGCCCAGATTCAAGGTGTTATAGGGTAATTGGCTAACTCCCCCCAGGCAAGCTGAAAAAGCAACACTCACTCCCTCTTGAGCCCAATGCGGCACAGTAATATAATGTATATTATCAGTATTTATCCATTTATAGTCGGGCATTTGTTCTTCCTTTCTTTTTAGCTTAAAATTGAAAGTGCAGGAGGTAGATAGCTTATGCTTTATCCCGATTACCAACGATTGGCCAGGATGTACCGGAAAGAAAATTACAGTGGAGGCAGTAAGTCAACATCGGACGCCTGGGTTACAATTGAAAAAGTATACCCTCCACAGGATATGGTTATTAACAGTTTGTTAAAATCTTATGGTATTCCGGTTAAAATTGAGCGCCGAGAAATATCCCAGTTTCCTGTAAGTTTTGGCCCCCTGGCGGAAGTCAAAATATCCGTACCCGCAGACCGAGTAGAAGAAGCCAGGGCACTCCTGCAAAAAGCAGTTGAGGAGCCTGATGTATAATTTGGCCACCCTTACTTATTTTTCAGCTGTTCAATAGTCCTGATAAAACTATTTAAATCGCCAAACTGCCGGTAAACCGAGGCAAAGCGAACATAAGCTACCTCATCCAGTTTTTGTAGCTTGTCCATAATTATTTCACCAATAATTTTACTGCTTACTTCACGGTCAAAATTATCTCTTAGCTCCCTTTCGATATCGGCTACTACGTTCTCCATATCTTCCAAGCTCACCGGGCGTTTTTCGCAGGCCTTACTAATACCCTTTAATATTTTCTCCCGGCTAAATTGTTCCCGATTGCCACTATTTTTTACTACCAGTAATGGTCGTTCTTCTACCCGTTCATAGGTAGTAAACCGCCTTTTACAAATAGTACATTCGCGACGACGCCGTATAGTGGAACCATCTTCACTGGACCTGGAATCTATTACCCGACTCTCATGCTCTTGACAATAAGGACAGCGCATAATCTATCACTCCCATAATACAGGGTCTGCCCTTATTATGAACAATAGCTGTAATTTCTTCAACTTCCTGAAATAATTTAGAAACCATCATCATCTAAATAGTACCCCTTACGCTTATGATCATCCATTTCTTGAACTATCGGCACCTCTACTAAAATTACATCTCTTCCTATGCGCACAATCTTTTTCCAGGGGATAACGATTTCCTCACGTTTACCAAAAATGCCAAACCCCCGCCAGCGCCCGGGAATAATAATAGCAATTACCTTGCCAATTTCCAGATCCAATTCAATATCGCTAATATGGCCCAGTTTTTTACCGTCCAGAATATTGACTACATCTTTGGCTTTCAAATCAGATAATCTAACCATTTTTCTCACCCCTTTTTATTGAATACTACCTGGTGAATATTATTAATATATGAAAAGGTTTATTAAAATGTGACTACTGTATTATCCAGTAGTGACAAAAGATTAGTTTTCCGACACTTGCAGCCTACATTTAAAGGTGAAAAACCGAGATTTGGCTAGATATATTAATGATATAGCTAATAGGACCCTGTTTTTACCTGTTTTCGCTTTAAACCTTTTTGGTAAATAAAACGATAGGTAAATATAAGTATCCTAAGCATGTATACGGGCTGGACTCAACTGGAGGGGCCCGAGCAGTATTGATTGACTGAAATACTGCCTATGCAATATTTTTTTATATGTTCATAAGTAGAGGAGGAACTACATTATGATGAGGGCTCTTTATACTGCGAGTACCGGAATGAACGCGCAGCAGTTGAACATGGACACCCTGGCTCATAATATGGCCAATGTAAACACCACCGGATTTAAAAAACAAAGGGTTGAATTTCAAGACTTACTGTATCAAACTATCAGACGACCAGCAGCAGATGAGGACCGCAATGAACCGGTAGGTCTGGCTGTTGGTCTGGGAGTTAGACCTGCCGCTATTAACACCCTCTTTGCTCAGGGAAACCTTCAGCATACCGAAAACCCACTGGATGTAGCTATTAGTGGTACCGGATTAGGCTTTTTTGCAATTGAGGTACCTGGCTATGACGAA
Source organism: Gelria sp. (assembly GCA_012839665.1). GTDB lineage: Bacteria > Bacillota > Syntrophomonadia > Syntrophomonadales > Syntrophomonadaceae > UBA4844. The sequence continues at coordinate 905 of DUMX01000282.1, read as the reverse complement.
CCTCTTTATACCAGAGATGGAGCTATAAAAATTGATGCCTCGGGTAGATTAGTAACTGCCGATGGCTATTATTACATGGGTCCCGAAGAACTGCCTGAAGGTTATACTGACCCGACCATAGGTACTGATGGTACGGTTAGCTATTTACTACCTGATTCAACTGAACCGCAAACTGCCGGTGAACCTTTACAAATATTTAAATTTAGTAATCCCGCCGGTTTACAAAAGATTGGTAAAAACCTTTACCAGGCTACACCTAACTCAGGGGAAGCGGTACAGTGGGAACCGGATGATGATAGCACTATTTCTCTAAATTCAGGCTACCTGGAAATGTCCAATGTCCAGGTAGTTGAAGAAATGGTTAACCTGATTACCGCCCAGAGAGCTTATGAGTTTAACTCCAAAGTGATTCAGTCCTCTGATGACATGTTGCAAACCGCAGCTAATCTGAGGAGGTAATAGATTATAATGGTTAACAGTGTTTCTTTTATACCTAAAACAATGAGTACCACCCCATCTTACGGGGAAACAGTAGAAAAAAAAGATTTCTCCCAATGTCTGGAAAGCGCTATTAATGAGAATAATAAGAAACTGTATGAAGCTTGTCAGGAACTGGAAAGTGTGTTTTTAAACAAGGTGTTTGATGCTATGCGCCAGAGTATTCCTCGCAGCGATTTTACCGGACATAGTTTCGCTACTGATACTTTTGAATCTATGCTCTATACGGAATATGCCCGTTCCATAAGTAAGACTGGTTCATTAGGTATTGCCGATATTATTTATAAGCAGCTATCCGGCCAGATCCAGATGAAAAACAGAGAATAAAAAAATAACGTGCTGGTAGCAATGGATAAGGGTATTGCCTCAAGTAGTGGTAACACAAAGTACGAGGTTAATTAAGAATT
>DUMX01000281.1 GCA_012839665.1 Gelria sp. | reverse complement strand
TTCTTTGGAAAGAAATGAGCAGTGTATTTTATTTCTTAACCGGCGCGGCTTTACACCATTTACTATCTGTAGAAGCTGTGGCCATACTCTTACCTGTCCTAATTGTTCAGTAGGGCTAAACTATCATAAAGACCAGAATCTTTATCTGTGCCATTATTGTGGGTTTAACACAGTTATGCCAAAGACTTGCCCTGCTTGTGGCAGTAGATACATCCAGCAATCAGGTTATGGTACCCAGAGAGTAGAAGACGAAGTTTACCGGTTGTTTCCACATGCGCGAGTTGCCCGTTTAGACCTGGATAGCTCCAGCCGCAAGGGGCAGCAGAGGCAAATTCTACAAGCCATGAAAAACGGTGAAATTGACATATTAATTGGCACCCAGATGGTAGCCAGGGGCCTGGATTTCCCTGGAGTTTCTCTGGTAGGTATACTTGATGCTGATGCCATGCTATCATTGCCTGATTTTCGTTCTGGTGAAAGGGGGTTTCAACTCCTGGTTCAAGCTGCAGGAAGAGCGGGACGTGGTCCGGTAAGCGGGGAGGTAATTATACAGACTTATAATCCTGATAACCCCATAATTCAAATGGCTGCCCGCCAGGATTACCAGGGATATTACCTGGAAGAAATAAACTGGCGTAAATTACTAAGATACCCGCCGTTTAGCAGTCTATTACGGATAGTAGTCGTTTCGGTTAAAGAAACTCTTGCCCGTGATGTAGCTGATATGGTAGTGTTATATATTAATGAAATTACTGATGCCAAAGAAGAGCATCTAGAAATACTGGGACCGGCCCCTTGCCCGTTATATCGAATAAAAAATCGCCTGCGTTATCAGCTTATAGTTAAATCAGAAAATGTGATATTATTAAATAGCATTGGAACCTATATTGCAGGTAAAGATTGGCATAAACAGGTCAGGGTAGAAATTGACCTTAATCCTTTAATGATTATGTAAGGAGGACATAAATGGCAGTATATCAGGTAGTAACCGTACCCCATGAAATATTGCGCAATAAAGCGTTACCTGTAAAGAATATTAATTCCGGTACCCTGCGATTATTGGATAATATGCGTGATACCCTGTATGCTTTTGATGGTGTAGGCCTTGCCGCCCCTCAAATTGGGGTTTCCAAGCGCATTATAGTAATAGATACCGGGGATAATTTCATTGAACTAATAAATCCGGAAATTATATCCCAGGAAGGTGAACAAACCGGCAGTGAAGGTTGCCTTAGCGTTCCCGGAGTAGTAGGCCTGGTTACTCGTAACCACCTGGTTACGGTAAAAGGGCTTAACCGGGAAGGGCAAGAGGTAGTTTACGAAGCTGAAGAACTTTTGGCCCGTGCGTTTCAACATGAAATAGACCACCTGGACGGAATACTTTTTGTCGACCGGGCTCATGAAACTAAAAGGGAATCTCCCAACAGGAGGAAATAATTTTGAATATAGTCTATATGGGTACATCAGTTTTTGCCGTTCCCTCATTACAAAGTTTAATCACATCCCGACACCAGGTAGTCGGGGTAGTAAGCCAGCCTGACCGGCCCCGGGGACGGGGAAAACGCATAAGCCCAACACCAGTAAAAAAAATAGCACAACAACACGGCATTCCTGTCTATCAGCCAGCCAGGATTAAAGAACCGGATGCTATTCAACAAATAAAGTCATGGCAACCGGAGTTAATAGTAGTGGTATCTTATGGACAAATAATTCCCCCGGAAATACTGGAGTATCCGGCCGCCGGTTGTATTAATGTTCATGCTTCTCTTTTACCCCGGTACCGGGGAGCTGCTCCTATTCAAAGAGCCTTAATGGATGGAGAAAAAATCAGTGGAATAACAACTATGTTTATGGACGAGGGGTTGGACACCGGAGATATTATTCTGCAATTAGATGTCCCAATTAAAGACGAATATGACCATGGTCAATTGGAGGCTATATTAGCTGAAAAAGGAGCCTTACTGCTGGGAGAAACTATTGACCAAGTGGAAAATGGTACTGCTCCCAGAATCCCACAAAATCATGAATTGGCCAGTTATGCCAGTCGTATTACTCGTGAGGATGAGAAAATCGACTGGTCCCAACCGGCAGAATCGATTCATAACCAGATACGGGCTTTAAGCCCGCGTCCCGGTGCCTGGACTAATCTGGGCAAATATAAAACTAAGATTTATAAAAGCCGGGTTATTAATAATGATAAAAGCGGGGTGATTTCCCAAATAATTGAGGTTGGAAGTGAAGGGTTTTCGGTTCAGAGTGGTAAGGGTATAATTGAAATCCTGGAGGTTCAAAGAGAAGGTAGAAAACGCATGCCGGCTTCTGATTTCCTCAGGGGATACCAACTACAGCCCGGCACTTTGCTTGCTTAACCGGAGGGTAAAGGTTTTGGATACCAAAAAACGAATATACATAGGCCTTCTAGCAGCCAGCCTTTTGTTAATAGCATCTATAGTAGCACTTATATACTATCTGATTACTAATCGCGACATTATTATAAGCCAGATAGTGCTAATCAGTATAATAGTTATAGCCGCTATATTATTTTTAATACTTGCTTTTGGCATAATAGCTATAGTACTAATAATTGTCAGAGCCAGGGCGATACCATCGCTGGAAACTTTAGGTCAAAGAGCTAATGAACTTTTATTTCCTTTAGCTTTATTTACGGGAAGGCTTATCGGTATAAGCAAAGATAAAATACTACAATCCTATATTGCTGTAAATAACTATTTGGTACATTCGAAATATCTATGCCTGCGAGGGGAACAGATAATGATTCTAGTCCCTCACTGCCTGCAGGATTCGGAATGCCCTCATAAGATTACTATGGATGTAAACAACTGTAAAGGTTGTGGTAAATGCGATATTGGCAGTCTAAAAGAAATGGCCGAGGAATATAACGCAGTTATAAAAGTAGCTACCGGGGGGACCCTGGCCCGTAAATTTGTTTTAGATACGGCACCTCGGGGTGTGGTAGCGGTAGCTTGTGAAAGGGATTTATCTATGGGAATACACGAACTGGGAGGTCTACCAGTCATAGGAGTGTTAAACTGTCGGCCTAACGGTCCCTGTTTTAATACTACAGTAAACCTGGATGAAGTAGAAGATGCTTTACAGAGCATTATGAAGGAGGATGAAAACCGTGCTTAGTTATCTTATTTTCATTTTGCCGGCTTTGATATTATCAATGTATGCACAGTTTAAAGTCAAATCCACATTTAATCGTTATTCCCAGGTAAGGTCATCAAGGGGTATGAGCGGTGCTGAAGTAGCCAGTACTATTTTAAGAAGAAATGGCCTTGGTGGACAGGTGGGAGTAGAGCCGGTGGCGGGAAGCTTATCTGACCATTATGACCCAACCGTTCATAAAGTAAGACTATCAGAGGATGTACATGGTAACAATTCTATTGCCGCTATTGGGGTAGCTGCTCATGAAGTTGGTCATGCTATCCAGCACCATGAAAGATATGGTCCCCTGGAGCTGCGTCATCGCCTGGTACCCGTTACCAATTTTGCCTCGGGAGCTTCATTTCCCATACTTTTGCTGGGATTTTTTATGCAAAGCCTGAATCTTATTATGGTGGGTATTATTCTCTTTTCAGCGGTAGTTGTTTTTCATCTGGTAACCTTGCCGGTAGAAATCAATGCTTCCCGGCGGGCAGTTGCCCAGCTTAGTTCATCCGGAATTATTAGCGGTAATGAGGCACCTATGGTTAAAAAGGTGCTGGGAGCTGCTGCTTTAACTTACCTGGCAGCTACACTATCCTCTATTGCTACCTTACTTTATTACCTGATGATTTTTGGTGGTGGCGATGAATAAAATACAGGAGGATTTGCATGGGGGCGAAAAATACGGCTGGAAACAAGGTTAATAAAGCCCGGGATAAGGCAGTACAATTAGTATATCAGGTTACCGAACAAGGTGCCTATGCAAACCTGGCGCTAATGAAAACCTTGCGCCACTCCGGACTATCAGCTGCAGACCGTAATTTACTTACACAGCTGGTAAATGGCACTATACGTATGCTTAAGCACCTGGATTGGGTGCTTAATATTTTCATGAAAGCAAACATAAGCAAACAAAATCCCTGGCTAAGAAGCATTTTAAGGGTTTCTGCCTATCAAATAATGTTCATGGAGCGTATTCCCGATTTTGCTTGCGTCAATGATGCGGTAGAATTAAGCCGTAAACGTTGCAATGCTAATCTGGCCAAGGTTACCAATGGAGTTTTACGTAACCTTATACGCCATAAGGATGACATTAAATATCCACCCCCGGGCAGTAACGAATACCTGGCAGTTTATTACTCCCACCCGCAAGAACTGGTAGATTACCTGGTCAATATTTTTGGAGCCGAGCAGTGCGAAAACATCCTGATTTATAATAACCAACCCGCAAAAATTGATTTTAGAGTTAATACTCTGAAAATTAGTCGAGATGAATTAATTCAGGAACTGCAGCAGGCTGGTGTAAAATGTTATGCCAGTCCCCTTTTACCCTGCTGTATCAGAATAGATACCTTAAAAGGCCCCCTGGAAGATTTATCTGCTTA
>DUMX01000280.1 GCA_012839665.1 Gelria sp. | reverse complement strand
GGAGTGCGTACTATCCTTAATAGTTCTTTTTTGTTCTTCATTTCTCTGCAGCCCACACACATACGCTGGGGTATTTTACGAGTCCTGGCCATCTATTTCGGCCTCCTCCACATCTATATCGGTCTCTTCTATGTTAAAGTCAGCCTCCTCCACATCTATGTCTATGGCGGCCTCCTCCATAAACTGGGTTTCATTTTTAATGTCCACTTTCCAGCCAGTAAGTTTAGCTGCCAAACGGGCATTTTGTCCTTCTTTACCAATAGCCAAAGATAGCTGATAATCCGGAACCACAACGGTAGCCATTTTAACTTCTTCATTGCCATATACCGCCAATACCTTGGCCGGACTAAGAGCATTGGCTATATATTTTTCCGGGTCTTTATCATATTTTATAATATCAATTTTTTCTCCATTTAGCTCAGAAACTATGTTTTGAACCCGGAGTCCCCTGGGTCCTACACAAGCACCAACCGAATCTACTCTCTCATCCAGTGAGTGTACAGATATTTTAGAACGCGAACCCGCCTCTCGAGCAATAGATTTAATCTCTACCAGTCCATCATAAATCTCCGGCACCTCTAATTCAAATAATCGCCGCAAGAAATAGGCGTTAGTCCTGGACACAAATATATTAGGCCCTTTGGGAGTATTCTTAACTTCATAAATATAGGCTTTTATTCTATGCCCAATTTCATACCTCTCTCCACTAATCTGGTCTGAAGAAAGCATGATGCCTTCGGTCCTCCCCAAAGTAATATAAACAGTCCGCCCCTCAGTACGCTGGACCGTACCAGTAACGATTTCTCCTTCGCGTTCTAAAAACTCCTCATAGATTAGGCTACGCTCTGCTTCCCGCAGTTTCTGAATAACTACCTGTTTAGCAGTCTGAGCAGCTATGCGTCCAAAATCAGCTGGAGTAGCTTCGACATATACCATATCTTCTACTTTACACTCGGGATAAAGTTCCCGGGCTTCTGCCAGTTCTATTTCCAAACGAGAATCCTCTACCCCGTCAACTACTTTTTTCTGGGAAAACACTCTTACCTCGCCAGTAACATCATTAAATTCTACACTTACATTTTGGGTAGTACCAAAATTTTTCTTATAAGCAGTATTCAATGCTGCTTTTATAGCGTCAATAAGAGCAGCTTTAGGGATACCACGTTCTTGTTCTATTTCTTGCAATGCCTGTATCATTTCGTTAGACATTGTTTTTCCTCCTTAATAATCCGGATGTAGTCTTACCGTAGAAAGTAAATCGCGGGGAAGCTCCAGGATATTCTCGTTTTCCTTCACTTGAATATATTTATCATTTGCACCCATAAGTACTCCAGTAATATTTTTAGAACCGTTATATTCTTTTTGCATTTTGACTTTTACCGTATATCCTTGAAAACGTACGAAATCCTTATCTTTGTTCAAGGGACGATTTGGACCAGGTGAGGAAACCTCGAAATAATCATAATGATATTCGCTTTCATCTACCAGCGGTTTAAGTATACGGGTTACCTGAGTACAAAGATCCAGGTCAACCCCTGCTTCATAATCTATAAAAATTCTTAGCATTTGTCCCCGATTTTCTCTACGATACTGAAGTGTAACTAGTTCTATATTATTTTGCTCCAGTTCGGTCGCAATCATATTTTCGAGTTCCTGTACCTTTCCCATCAAAATCACCCCCAATGGTTTTTGTTTAACTAATCCGCCATGTCACCCAACCATCGATGAAAATGGCTGCACCGGTATTACGAACAACATGACGGAACGGCACAGGGGCCGTTCCCTACACTTCCTACCGAAAGCTGCTGTGTGCCCGTGT
>DUMX01000279.1 GCA_012839665.1 Gelria sp. | reverse complement strand
GAAGGCTTTAGCCTTCGGTAGGAAGTGTAGGGAACGGCCCCTGTGCCGTTCCGTCATGTTGTTCGTAATACCGATGCAACCATTTTCATTGGTGGTTGTGCCCCCCGGGGCATGACCGGTTAATAAGAAAATAGATTTTTATAACACGAAAGAACGCAGATTATTATAGGACTATATCAGGTTAAATTGAATGTTTTTAAAAACTTATCTGATATGCTAAGCTTATATCATTGATGATTCAGCTAATACAGCAGTTTAAGGAGGAATATAATTGACCAAAGAAAAGGTTGGTAGAAACGACCCCTGCCCCTGTGGTAGCGGTAAAAAATACAAAAAGTGCTGCGGTTTGGTAGATGATTTATTTGATGCTAGTGATGACTCTTTTACCCGGATTAATAAGCTGATGACCGCTGTTAAAATGAAACTGGATGAGTATTTTGAAAATATCGTTAAACAGATCCGTAAGGATGCCCAAACGCAGTTTCTACGTTTTAGCGTAAATAAAACCCTTCCCCTGGAACATGAATCTATTTTTTCCGATTGGCTATGGTTTGACCTTTTAACCGAAGACCAAAATACTTTAGCCTACCATTATCTATTGGAAAATGCTAATTATATCGCCCCTTCATTACAAGAAACTCTGGGGGCTTTAAGTATATCCTTCCTTTCAGTATATCAGGTGGAGGAGATATCTGATTACTATATAAAAGCCCGGGATATCTTTTTGGATCACCCTTGTGATATTCTGCTAAAAGAACCATGGGAAGGTATAGACGGGAATACTGACTTGCTCCTTTTAGGCCGCCTGGTCAGGATAGAAGGTGAGAGTCTTTTTTCGGGTATGGTCCTGGCAGTTGATAATAAAGCGGGGCAATACGAATTTTTACTGGAAAATATGGAGTTTATACGACAATTATTAAATGATACTATGATAAACACCTTCAAATTCCATGCTGAAATACTGTACGGCATTTTCGACCACGCCTATAACAAGACCCTGGTTAATTTTAATGACATGCGCAGTTGTGAAATAGATGAAGAGGAAAGAGTTTTATTGCTGGAAAACCTGACTGCAGATGATGAATATGAGAAGCTATATGATAGCGCTGGTTTTACCTGGTTTGCACCCTCGGGAGAGAACTGGGGATATGTGCGAATAATGGTTGGGGAAAAAGAGCTGGTAACTTGTGCTGATGTGCTGGAAGATATTAAGAAGTTAGAAAGTAAAATAAGTGGTCTCCTGCCAAATAAAGAGTTACAAGTATTTAGCAATCGCTTCCTGCAGCAGCCGCCCCCTGCTGATAAAAGTGAATTATGGTTTACGGTTGTTAAGGACCAGGAAACGGAAAGATGGTTAGATACCTCTATGAGCGAATTAGAGGGTAAATCTCCCCGTGAACGCTTGTCTGAGGATGGCGGTCGGAAGCAATTAATCGAAATGCTGGATAACTTCCTGGCTACCCGAGAAAACGAAACCGAAATAGAATTGATTGAGTACATGAAGGAAAGAATCGTAACCCCCGTAGGGTGAGCCCGTTGCGGTGATAGGGGGACGGTTCCTCTGTCACCTTTAACCTATTATTTCTTCTATCGCTGCCTGAAGTTTGTCGGTCCCTTCGCCAGTATGAGCAGAGAAAATTATAGGCTTAAAATCGGATTCAAGATTTAGCTTGCGGTTTATAGCCTGCAGATGTTTTTGCCGGGCACCACGAGATATTTTATCGGCTTTGGTAGCTACTATTAAAATTGGCATATCATAGTGGCCAAGCCATTCTAACATAAGTACATCGTTTTCGTTGGGCTCATGACGGATGTCTAATAATTGAATAACACCTCGCAATTGTTTGCGGTTTTTTAAATATTTTTCAATCGTACTGAACAGCAAAAATGGGG
>DUMX01000278.1 GCA_012839665.1 Gelria sp. | reverse complement strand
TCTATCAGGATAGAGTCAACCTCGTCAATAATCGCATAATGTAAATCCCGCTGTACCATATGTTCCGAGGCTATTACCATATTGTCCCTTAAATTACTTACGGTACTAATAATGAATTTGGTTTTGACTATTTAAGGGACAATATGGTAATAGCCTCGGAACATATGGTACAGCGGGATTTACATTATGCGATTATTGACGAGGTTGACTCTATCCTGATAGACGAAGCTCGTACTCCCTTAATTATTTCTGGTGAAGGGGACAAACCTACTAACCTTTACTACCAGATAGCAAAATTCATTCCCCGTCTGGTTAATGAAGAGGATTATAAGGTAGATGAGAAAGCCCACCTGGTAACTCTCACTGAAGAGGGAGTACGCAAGGTAGAAAAATATTTTAAGATTGGAAACTTGTCGGAAAATATGGAACTGGCACACCATGTTAATCAGGGACTTAAAGCCCACGGGTTGATGAAGAGAGACCGGGATTATGTGGTTAGAGAGGGCCAAGTAATAATAGTAGATGAATTTACTGGGCGCTTAATGTTCGGGCGCCGCTATAGTGATGGTTTACACCAGGCGATTGAGGCCAAGGAAGGGGTTAAGATAGAGAAAGAGTCCCAGACCCTGGCCACGGTTACTTTTCAGAATTATTTTCGTATGTATAATAAGCTGGCGGGCATGACTGGTACCGCCAGGACTGAGGAAGAGGAATTCCGCAAGATTTATGGTATGGATGTTGTAGTTGTCCCTACTCACATGCCTATGGTCAGGCAAGACCTGCCTGATTTAATTTACCGCAGCGAAATTGGCAAATTCCAGGCAGCGGTAGAGGATATTGGTGAACGTTATCGTCAGGGTCAACCGGTGTTGGTTGGTACTATATCTATAGAAAAATCTGAGCTTTTAAGTGCTATGCTTAGGAAAAGGGGTATTCCCCACCAGGTTTTAAATGCCAAATACCATGAGAAGGAAGCTCAGATAATAGCTGGTGCAGGGGAAAAGAATACTGTAACTATAGCCACTAATATGGCAGGTAGAGGAACTGACATAGTTCTGGGTGAAGGGGTACAAGAATTAGGCGGTTTGTACGTTTTAGGTACAGAAAGGCATGAATCCCGCCGTATTGATAATCAGTTGCGCGGCCGTTCCGGTCGTCAGGGAGACCCGGGAGAATCTCGTTTTTATGTTTCCCTGGAAGATGACCTGATGCGCCTTTTTGGGGCTTCTACCATTGAGGGAGTTATGGACCGTCTGGGGATGGATGATAGTATCCCCATTGAAAACAAAATGGTTACCCGGGGGCTGGAAAATGCCCAGAGAAAAGTAGAAAGCCGGAACTTTAGTATAAGGAAAAATGTTTTAGAATACGATGATGTTATTAACCAGCAAAGGGAAGTAATGTACGGGGAACGTAAAAAGGTACTGTATGGTGAAAACCTGAAGGATACCATTTCTAGTATGATTGATGACGTTATTGATGAAGTTGTAAACAGTTATGCTGGGGAGATAAGATATTCTGATGATTGGGATTTGCCGGGTTTACTGGCTTATGTGGAGCAGCATGTTCTGCCGCAAATAGATTTTACTATAGATGAGCTCAAAGGCATGACCCGCAGTGACATGAAGGATTTTCTGCAGGAACGCACCCACCGCCTTTATGAGGAGCGGGAAGCGGAATTGGGCAGTGAGACCATGCGGGAACTGGAAAGAGCCATAATGCTCAGGATTATCGATGACAAGTGGATGGACCACATCGATGCCATGGACCAGCTACGTAATGGCATATCGTTGCGGGCTTACGGACAGCGAGATCCGCTGGTGGAGTATAAATTTGAAGCCTTTAATGCCTTCGAAGCCATGGTTTACAGTATAAAGGAAGATGTTGTCCGCTATATCCTGCGGGTAAGAGTGGTACAACAACCGCAGGAGCGTAAGACTTTTATTAACCAGGGTGATGAAGAAACAAAAGGGAAACCAGTCCGGGTAGGTAAGAAAATAGGGCGCAATCAACCCTGCCCCTGTGGTAGTGGTAAGAAATATAAGCATTGTTGTGGGAGAGGGGTTAGTTAATGGATATAGCAACTCTGTTAGGTTTACTCGTAGGATTAGGAGGATTAATCGGCGGTTTCCTCTGGGAAGGCGGCACCATGGGCATGCTGATGGTTAAAACGGCCGCCGTAATCGTATTTGGAGGTACCTTCGGAGCAGTTATATTAAGTTTTACCATGGATGAACTAAGGACAGTCCCTTATTTTCTTAAAGTGGTATTCGCCGACCTTAAAATCGATTATCTTACGTCACTAAATTCGCTGGTAGAAACGGCTGACAAAGCCCGCCGCGAAGGTCTGCTCAGCCTGGAGAGCCAGCTTACTGAAATAGACAACCCTTTCCTGGTACGGGGACTTCAATTGGTTATAGATGGAACTGACCCGGAGCTTACCCGCAACATGCTGGAAATGGAAATCGAAGCTTATGAAACTAAAGAAAGGGTAGGCTACGATATATTCATGTCAGCAGGAGGATTTGCTCCTACTATGGGTATTATAGGTACTGTTATGGGACTGGTACACGTTTTAAGTAATGTTTCTGACCCGGATAAATTAGGTGGTGCTATTGCGGTTGCTTTCCTGGCCACTCTCTATGGCGTAGCTTCGGCTAATGTTTTGTGGATTCCTTTTGCAACCAAGATAAAAGGAAAATCGGCTAAAGAGGTTCTGTTGATGGAACTAATTTTAGAAGGTATACTTTCCATTCAAGCGGGAGAAAATCCCCGAGTAATACGGGAAAAACTTATGACTTTCCTGCCACCACAGACCAGGGAAGCTGCAGTCGAGCAGCAACAGGTTGAGGCGAGGATGTGATAAGATGTCAAGGCGTCGCCAACGGAGGAAAAGAATAGAGGATGATTCGGGCAGCGGTATGGAACGCTGGTTGATTACATATGCGGACTTGATTACGCTTTTAATGATATTCTTTATTTTAATGTATACCATGAGTCAGGTTGATGCCCGCAAATATGCAGCCGTAGCCAACTCTTTAAGTGTAGTTTTAACTGGCCAGTCCCTTTCCGTATTAGAAACTCCCGGGCCTTCTCTGGTTGAAGGCAGGTCAGGACAGGAAATGCCGGAAGGGCCGGGAGCAGCACCAGCCCAACAGGGTGAATTAGATGAAGTTAAGCATATGATAGCTGAATTCATTAGGACTAAAGACATGGAAGCCAGTCAGCATGAGGAGGGTGGTACGGTTACTAAATTAAGTGACCATATTATACTATATGAACAGGAACGGGGACTGGTAATAAGTTTTAAGGATACCCTGCTTTTTGCCAGCGCTTCGGATCAGTTGACCCCCAGGGCCAGGATGATTATTCAGGAGGTGGGTGGTACTCTGGTTAAACTACCCAATTATATTCGGGTAGAAGGGCACACTGATGATGTGCCTATTAACACCAGCAAATTTCCTTCTAACTGGGAACTATCGGTATTGCGAGCTTCCAACGTAGTTCATGTACTTAATGAAGATGTCGGTATTCCGGCAGAACGCTTGTCTATAATAGGTTATGGTGAGTATCGCCCCTTAGTCCCTAATGATGATAAAATAAGCCGGGCTATGAACCGTCGGGTAGATATTGTTATACTTAAGAAGAAATATGATTATTTTGAACCGGCAGTGAGCCCATCAGAATCGAAGCGAGGTGAAAGTCTTGATTGAAGACCCGCAAGCAGTTTGCCGGGATATAATAAAACGACTTGGAGAAATGAGGGTTTCTCTTTGACATTGATGGTCAGAAACAAAGGGTAGAACAACTGCATAAAAAGACCCTTGATGAAAACTTCTGGAATGAGCGTCAGGAAGCCCAGCAAATACTGAAAAACATTAGTGATATACAGGATAATATCGATAAGTATTATGCCCTCTGGGATAAAATTAATTATCTTAAGGAACTGTTGGATATGGCTCAGGAGGACGGTATCATTCCAGAGTTCTTGCT
>DUMX01000277.1 GCA_012839665.1 Gelria sp. | reverse complement strand
TTTTCCCTGCAAGACATCAATTCCCTGGCGGGTATCAGCATCAACAATAATATGGCCCAGAGCTGCATATTCATGGGTACCAGGGTCCCAGAAAGTAAGAGTCCCCACACCTACTATGCCATCTCGGACAAACAATCCTATTCTGTACCTACCCGTCTCACCGCAAGAAGCAGACTGAACCGAGACATTTATGAATTTATCCCGTCGTTTTAAGGAAAGCTCTACCGGTTCCCCATTTCTATCATCTATGATGCGGGCCAAATCATTCTCGCTACTGACCATCCGGCCATCCACCCGGTAAATTAAATCCCCAATTTCTATACCTTTATCTCGGGCCGGGTAAAGCTTATTGCCATCCTTATCTACCACCGGAGCAAAACCAACCACCATAATTCCCCGAGACTGTAGCAGAACCCCAATTGAATGCCCCCCAGGGACTACCCTGCGGGTAGGTAGTGATTCAATAGCCATGGATTTAAGCGGTATATAACCCAGTAATTTTAATTGTACATTTACCTTTCCGGGACGCAGAGCCATTATTTCGTAACGGTTGCCATCCCGGTTTACTACTACCGGAGGATCCTGGGAGGTCACAAAAATGCTTTCAGTTGGTTTTACAACCTGTATGTCAATTTTTTTACTAAGCTGCGAAGGTAAATCAAAATCTAATTGGTTGGATTCACCCACAACCATACGCTGGTATGTAGGCAAACTTAAAAGGGTCCGAGATTGAGGGGTAAAACAAAGGGTAAGAAAAGCAAGTGCCAGGATAATTCCTATTACCGGCCTGATTTTATGCAACAAATTCACTCCTGCCTGCGATTGATACCCTATATTTTCTCCCTGTTCCGGGTAAACTATACAAAATATAAAGTAAAGCAGAAGAGTGAGATCAAAACTGTTTGACTATCTCTGACTATTGTTGTATAATTAAAATAACCTAAATATTAATAATGACCATAAAAGGAGGCTGATATGATGTTTGACTTGACACCTTTTAGAAGAAGGAGAGACCTTTCCCCAGCTGAATTCGGTAGAGATTTTTTCCGTGACTTCCTTTACCCCGAAGCCTGGTTTGACCTGGGCTTTAAAGCCGATATAAAGGAAACCCCTACCGAATATATTGTTGAAGCAGAGCTTCCCGGAGTTAATAAGGAGCAACTAGTAGTCGAATACAGAGACAATACTTTGACTATCTCTGCTGAACAAAACGAGGAAATAAACGAAGAGCAGCCGAATTATGTGCGCCGGGAAAGAAGACAGGGAAGCATTAATCGCAGATTTTATGTGGAAAACGTAAACAGCAAGAAGATTGCTGCCGAGTACAAAGATGGTCTGCTCACCATCATTATGCCCAAGCTAAAAGAAGACAAACCCGAAAACTATCGTATTAACATTAGATAGCTCTTAATAAGCAACAAGTCCGGGGCAATCCCCGGACTTGTTTTTATTTACGGGCCTGATTCAGCATTTCGCGGGCATGTTCCAGGGTGAGGGGAGAGGTATCGCCGGCTAACATACGGGCGATTTCTTGTACCCGTTTTTCATCGTTCAGTTCTTGTACCTGGGTATAGGTATGATTTTTATCTACCTGTTTTTCAATCAAATAATGGGTATCAGCGAAGCTGGCCACCTGAGCCGAGTGCGTAACCAGAATTACTTGATGACTGGCTGCCAATTGATCCAGTTTCCGGGCCATGGCGGTTAGGGCACTACCACCTACTCCAACATCAATTTCATCGAAAATGAGGGTAGGTACCTGGTACACCCGGGCCAGGACTGTTTTTAGAGCCAGTACAAAACGGGATACTTCTCCGCCTGAGGCTATTCGTGACAGAGGTTTAAGAGGTTCTCCGGGATTAGGAGAAAAAAGAAAATCCACCTGGTCCATTCCATTACTAGCTGGAACTTCTCTAGTTTGTAAATCGACTTCAAATTTAACCTGGGGCATATTCAGCTCTACCAATTCACTATTAACCCGGTCCTGTAATAACTGTGCGGCCTTGGCACGTATACTGCTTAGTTCAGCCGCCCGAGCCCGGTAATCTTCCTGTAAGGCTTCAATAAGAGATTGCAATTCATCCTTACTTTCCTGCTGCCGATTTAATTTATTCAACTCTACCCGGGCTTCCTCCAGATAATCTAGAATTTCCCGAATGCTATCCCCATATTTCATTTTCAAACGTGAAATTAGATACAACCGGTCTTCTACCTCTTCCAGTTGTTGGGGTTGAAAATCCAGGCCCTGCCGAAACGAATCTAATCTCTGGGCCATATCCTGCAGATTATAATAGATTTCTTCCAGTTCTTTACCCAAATCAGCAAAAAAATCTTCTGATTTCAGGTCATTAACTGTATCCAGGGCTTTAGCTACCAAATCATAAGCATTGCGCCCAATTTCGCCGCTATAAAGGCAACTTTGAACCGAATTGGCACCTTCCAGCAGACTAGCCGCATTCGTAATCCGGGTTTTAAGCAGGTTAAGTTCTTCTTCTTCACCTTCATGCAAATCAGCCTTTTCAATTTC
>DUMX01000276.1 GCA_012839665.1 Gelria sp. | reverse complement strand
TTTTCTTAGCCTGTAACTCCCGCCATAACCTGATGAAAAATACTAGAGCCAACAATGCTGATAATAACTCGGACGCAGAAAAGGCCAGCCATATACCCTGGATATTATAAAATCGAGGTAAAATAATTATAAGGGGAAGAAAAAAACCAACCTGGCGCAATAATGATAAACACATGGCAGTTGCACCTTTACCCAGGGCCTGCAAAATCGAATATAATATAATTATAGGTCCCATTAGAGGCAGGGCCAGGGTTGCCAGGCGCAGGCAACTTATTCCCATTATTAACAGCGCAGGGTCAGAGGAAAAGAAATGCATTACCCACAGGGGATAATGTTGAACGATAAACCAACCCCAACCAATCAATAATAACGATAGGGCCGAGGCTTTGACCAGGGCTTCTTTTACCCTATCGTTTTTACCTGCGCCGTAGGCAAAACCAGCTACCGGTGTAGCTCCCTGCGCCAAGCCGTGAACAGGCATATAAATAATAGAGCGGATATGCAAAAATATCCCCATAACTGCCAGTGCCGTACAGCTATAGGCCGCCAGGACCCGGTTTAAAAAGGCCATGATAAAGACACTACATATTTCCATAACCATAGTAGGAAGGGCCACCTGGTAAACACCCAGTAATACTGTCAGACTAAGCCGGAAATGCCTTATAGCCCAACTCAGGTAAAAACGTTTTTTTACAACTATCAGCACAATCAGGATAGAAGTTAAAAACTGGGCCAGAACGGTTGCAACTGCTGCTCCATTAAGCCCCATTCCCGGTATTGGTCCCAGGCCAAAAATAAAAAGCGGGTCAAAGGCAACATTAAGGGCCGCACCTGATAAGGCCACCATCATAGGCAAAAAAGTATTTCCTTCCCCCTGGATGATACTGCTCAATACAATGGGGATAAAGGTAAAAATACATCCTTTTAAGATAATGTCCAGGTATTGTTTACAAAGTAAGAAAGTCTCCTGATTAGAGCCAAAAAGCAACAGCAGCCGGTCCAAATACTGCCCGCCGATAAAAAGAAAGAGTAAACCATAGATAATTCCTATAAATAATCCGTGCCAGGCAACATTATCTGCAAATTTAATATCGCCCTGCCCCAATGTTCGGGATATTAGTGAGGTAAGGCCTACGCCAGTGGCTGAAGCCAAAGAGGTTATTAAGACTTGTATGGGAATGGTTAGAGTAACAGCGGCCAGGGCTTTTGCCCCCAGACGGGCTATAAAGAAGGTATCAACCAGGCTAAACAGGGAGTAGGAAAACATGCCCACCATGGCGGGAAAGGATAACTTTAACAGTAATCGGCCTACACTTTTGTTTAGCATATAATCATTTTTTATGTTATTGCCTCCCAGCTTTTAAAATGAATCCAGGGAGACGGTTTTTTTGTACAGGATAAATTTCTATGTCATAATAACACTATAATTTGGCAATAACCCATCCCTTTTGATTATTATGCGAAATCCATATTTGTTATTCGAGTCGTCTAAAATTGGCTACTAGTTTTCTAGAGAAAGGAAATAAGCAAGATGTCTATACTTATTAAAAATGCCACCATAGTTACTATGAATGCGAATCGGGATATTATTTATGGGGATTTGCTTATAGAAAATGACCGTATCAGCCGGATAGGTAAGCTAAATCAGTATACTGCGGATACGGTAATAGATGCCAGCAATCAGCTGTTACTACCCGGTTTCGTACAAAGTCATGTTCACCTTTGCCAGGCGCTTTTCCGCGGTATGGCAGATGACCTGGAATTATTGGACTGGCTTAAGCAGCGGCTCTGGCCTTTAGAAGCCAACCATGACGAAGAATCCCTCTACTATTCTTCCCTCTTGGGTTGCGCCGAACTGCTTCGCGGAGGTACTACCTCCATAATTGATATGGCTACTGTAAATCACACGGAATCAGTCTTTACTGCAGTTAAACAGGCAGGTATTCGTTACCTGGGTGGTAAATGTCTGATGGACCATGGTGAAGATGTACCTGAAAATATGCTGGATACCACCGAACAAGCCTTATCCGAAAGCCTGGAGCTTTATGAGCGCTGGAATAATTACGATAACGGCCGTATCCGCTATGCTTTATGCCCACGCTTTGCTGTATCCTGCAGTGATACCCTGCTCCGCGAAACGGCTTCACTATCCCGGCAATATCAAATACCGGTACATACCCATGCCTCTGAAAATCGGGGAGAAATTGAACTGGTGGAAAAGGAAAGGGGTATGCGTAATGTAATTTACCTGGACAGCCTGGGTCTATGTAATAATAAGCTGATTTTAGCCCACTGTATTCACCTTAATGAAGACGAAATGCAAATTTTAGTAGATAGCCAGAGCAATATTGTGCACTGTCCCGGTTCTAATCTAAAACTGGGTTCCGGTATTGCTCCCATTCCTGGACTATTAGATAGGGGAGCCCGGATTTCATTAGGAGCAGATGGAGCACCATGTAATAACAATCTTAGCATATTTATGGAGATGCGCCTGGCAGCCCTTATTCATAAGCCCTTCCATGGCCCCAGTTCCATGCCTGCTGAAACCGTAGTGGAAATAGCTACTCTGGGTGGGGCTAAAGCTATGGGATTGGAAAATGAAATCGGCAGCCTGGAAGAAGGTAAGAAGGCGGATATGGTGCTTATCAGCCTGGATGGATGGCATACCCGTCCTCAAAATGCTGCCAAGGTCTATTCCCAGCTGGTTTATCAGGCCCAAGCCAGTGACGTGTCTGCTACTATAGTTGATGGTCACCTGCTTATGAAAGACGGTCACCTATTAATTATTAATGAGGAAGAAGTAAAAAGCAGAGCCGAGACCTCCTTGCCAAGAGTTTGTCAGCGCAGCGGAATATCCAGATAACATAGTTAGGGTTATAATATGAAGGTAGTCAGGAGGTGTAAAGTTGTGAAAATTGGCGTAGATATTGACAACACTATCACTTACACTACCGAAATAATTATGCAATATGCCGCTATTTACGGTCAAGAAAACGGGCTTAATATAGTACCTGATCTTAACCACTATTACATAGAAGACGTCTTGGGCTGGGATGAGGAACATGCCCATAAATTTCTGCTCTCTTATCTGGGAGACATTTATCGAAACACAAAACCCAAAGAACAAGCTGTAGAGGTACTAAGAGAATTAAAACAGGAACACGAATTAGTATTAATTACCTCCCGTAACCTGTTGTTTCCCCGGGTGAAGGAAACTACTATGGGTTGGCTGACTAACCATGGCATAGATTATGATCATCTGGTACTAAACACTACCGATAACATGCATTTTTTTGATAAATTGGATATTTGTCTGCAATACGATTTAGATATCATGATTGAGGACCATTATGAACTGGCAAAGCAAATTAGCACCGAATTACCAGTAATTTTATTCGATTATCCTTATAATCGTCACCTGGCATCTGATAACATTATCCGCGTAAACAACTGGAATGAAATAAAGGCCTGGATAAACAATTTTCCAAAGGTGAAACCGAACCCAAACGATTAGCTTATTAGCTATTTAGTAAACTGCAGACCTGACGATGATTCATTCATTATCAGTTTATCAGTAAGATGGAAACAACAGACTGTAGCTACCCGGGCCTGTATTGAGCTTAACCTGGTTACCATCGCTGTAAAATCTAATGGCTCCAGCCTGATCGGTTCTAAGAATTTCAATGCCTTTTTCTTCCAAAGCCTCCAGTATCGAGGGATGGGGATGGCCATACACGTTGTTTTCCCCGGCACTAATAACTGCCCATTGGGGCTTACTTTCTTCGTAGAAAGACGGTAATAATGAATTTTTACTGCCATGGTGAGGTATTTTTAAAACGATGACTGGTTGCACTAACTTTTGATCTACCAATTGGCGCATAGGTTCAGTACCTATGTCACCAGTTAATAAAGTAGAAAAATTATTATAACGAACATCCAGTACTATTGACTCCTCATTAGCATCATCGCCTGAACCTCCCGGGGGTGGATGTAATATTTTCATTTGCAGCTTTTCCCCGGTATTTATCTGATATCCATTAGTAACAGGTCTGACAGGTATATTGCGCCTGTGCGCTATTTTTTTCAGGTTATGGTATTCTTCTGAATTGGCCATACTGGCAGGTATAATAATGTAGCGGGCGGGAATCTCCTGTAATACAGACTCCAATCCCCCTAAATGGTCAATATCCGGATGAGTATTTATCACCATATAAAGTTCACGTACACCACGGTGATACAGATAAGGAAGGACCTTGCGAGTACCCGGATCAGAAAAATCACTGCCTCCCCCATCAACTAATACAAATTTTCCCCGGGGAGTTTTAATTAGAATACTATCCCCCTGACCTACATCAATAAATGTCATCTCCAGTTTTCCACGATTATATATGTTTCCCGGTAAACAGATGACCGTAATAAAAAAAGCTACCATTAGCAACCCGGCAAATACCGGTGAGCGTTTTCTATCACCTGCAACTGCAAATGCGTAGATAAAAAGAAGTAATCCGACATAATAAATTACTATCAAGCCTACTCCCGGCGTTACCACCCGTAAATAAGAACCAGGAATATTTACGACCAGTTCGTTTACTACTCTAATCAAGTCTATACATAAACCTGCTGGATAAAGAGATATGGCACTTAATCCCGGTAGCAACCCACCGAATACCAAACTTAAAAAACCCAGTATCACTGCTCCTCCGGCCAGATAAGCTACCGGAATATTAGCTAGCAGAGACAACGGGCTAAAAAGGTTAAAATGGTAAGCAATAAAAGGTAGGGTTCCCATTTGCGCACATATTGGCACCAGCAGCAAATCACCTAATCTGCCGTAGTTTAGCTTCTTCCTTAGCAAGGGAAAGAGGTAGACTAATCCCCAGGCAGCAGCGAAAGAAAGTTGGAAGGAAATCTGTAGCAATGAATGCGGATTAATCAACAAAACAATTATTCCCGCCAATCCCAGGCTATTAAGCATACGGTTATCCCGCCCGCTATAAAAAGCAATCAGGCCCAGCGCTCCCATTATAACCGCACGAGTGACAGACACTGGCCAGCCTACCAAACTGGCATATATTATTAATAGAAATATTCCTGCTAACATCCGGCTCCCGCGTGAAAACTCTAAAAGTGAACATATCCAGGCACAAAGAAGCAGGAGAAAGCCTACATGCAGTCCGGATACTGAAAAAATATGGACTATGCCGGTTTTCTGGTAATCGCTGTACTCCTTGCTATCAATACCTTCTTTCATTCCCAGCAACATACCCAACAGTATAGTTGCGTCATCAGGAGGCAGGACTTTTTTTATCAGCTCCTGGCTATTATGACGGTAAGAGTTTATCCATCTTGAAAAGCCGCTAGCTTCCCTACTAACATAAAGGTCTTTTTCCTCTTTCACTGAACAAATATAGAATATACCGTTCTTTTCCAAGTATTTGCGGTAATCAAATTCCCCGGGGTTTCCTGCCCGCGATGGCTGTTTAAGGGACCCTTTTAGCTTTACCTTATCACCCTTTTGCAAATTGGTAGCAAAATTACAATAAACCTGTACAGTACGAAAATAACGGTTTTTGCTATCCGTACAAACCGCAAAAGTACTCTTATCCCCATCAAAGCGGGGATAATCTTTTACAGTGCCCTCAATCTGGGCTGGCTTTATTTCTGGCAGTTGTTCCGGGACTGGGATAGTGAAGAAGGAAAAATAGAGTATACCAGCCATAATTACAAAAACCCCGGTAAAGGCCTCCCGGGAATAGCTACGGCTGTAAACTGCAAATATGAGTAAGCTGATGATAAAAAGAAAGGCCAGTATCCATAAATGATATTTGGCCAGTACTATAGCTATGGCAAAAAATATACAAACTAAAAACCAAAAAGGAAACATAATATAAACCTGCTTTACATATTAGACCATTACCGTACACTTATTTTATTTTTGATGGCTTCGAATCTCTTGTCTCCGATACCGCTGACATTTTTAATTTCCTCTATATCTTTAAAAGGACCGTTGCTGGTACGGTAATCTACTATCCGCTGCCCCAGAGTTGGGCCTATACCGTCCAGCTTGTCTGCCATTTCTTGAGCAGAGGCCGTATTAATATTAACCAAAGCCGAGCCTTGAGATGCAGTGCTACCATAAGCTCCACTAGCATTTACGGATGCCGGTAATTCTGGAACTTCTCCTGCGGCGGGCACCCATATAGTTTCACCATCTACCAAAGGACGAGCCATTTCCAGGTGTTTAAGGTCAGCTTCGTCCAACGCTCCTGCCATCTCCACCGCCTGGTGTACGCGGTCGTCTTCCTGTAATCGATATACTCCGGGGTTTTTTACAGCACCGGTAACATATACCTGGATAACTTTACTTTCCGCTTCTTGCCCCTCAGCCTCATCCATTTCCTCTAAGGATTGAAATAAAGCATCCTTTTCTACCTGTCTATCGCTTTTATAATTAGAATATTTTATCCCTCCGGCAAAAGCCACCAGAAGAATGACAACCGCCAGTGCTATCCAGCGTTTATCTAACTCCATAATTTTCCCTCCAGCAGCTTAATTCTACATATATTACCAATATCCTCCATCATAATTAAAAAATAGGCGATAATAACAAGATTATCTTGAAAATGACTCCGCATTTAGAACTTAACTGATTGAGAAGTAAAGGCTAGTTGCATGTGCCTTTTGAGTATGTGTGTTCAGCAATACACCTTGCGAATAAAAGTTGACTTTGATAGTTTATTCCCTTATAATTGCTAATGTATTAAAAGCATAATGGCTGGGAACCGGAGTATTAGACAGGCGCTGACAGAGAGCCACCGGTGGTGGAAGGTGGTATAAAGCCAGTTGAACTCGCCGGGGAGCCTTACAGGTAATATTTAGCCTGTAACGGTTAAAACCCGTTATCGTTTTCGAGTGGACAGTAAGTGTGGGGCTATGGCGCAGTTGGGAGCGCGCTTGAATGGCATTCAAGAGGTCGTGGGTTCGAATCCCACTAGCTCCACCATTATTATATCTGTCAATAAGGGTGGTACCACGGGAATTTTCAACTCTCGTCCCTACGGGGAAGAGAGTTTTTTTGATTTCTGCTTTGAAGGAGGACATTGGAGTGGACAAACGTTACGATTTTAAAGCCATTGAAGCCAAATGGCAAAATATCTGGGAAGAAAATAAAATTTTCAAGGTTTACGAGGATAAGAGTAAACCAAAATACTATAATCTGGAGATGTTCCCCTATCCTTCCGGACATCTGCATATGGGACATGTGCGTAATTATGCCATTGGTGATGTAGTAGCTCGCTTCAAAAGTATGAATGGCTATAATGTACTTCATCCTATGGGTTGGGATGCTTTTGGCCTGCCCGCAGAAAATGCAGCTATTCAAAATGAAGTCCACCCTGCTCGCTGGACCTATGGCAATATTGAAAGAATGAAACAACAGCTCAAGGGCATGGGGTTAAGCTACGATTGGAATAGAGAACTAACCACCTCTAAACCGGATTACTATAAGTTTACCCAATGGATGTTCTTGAAGTTATTTGACCATAATCTGGCCTATAAGAAAAAATCGGCAGTTAACTGGTGTCCTTCCTGCCAAACGGTACTGGCCAATGAACAGGTAGTGGAAGGTTGCTGTGAACGCTGTGAAAGTGAAGTAGATAAGAAGCAATTGGAGCAATGGTTTTTCAAGACTACTGCTTATGCCCAGCGTTTACTAGATGACCTGGAAAAATTGCCAGGATGGCCGGAAAAGGTTAAAACTATGCAGCGTAACTGGATTGGCCGCAGTGAGGGATGTCAGTTTTCGCTGGCCATAGACGGCAGTAAAGAAACTTTGAGTGTATATACCACCCGTCCAGACACGGTTTTCGGGGTTACTTATATGGTACTGGCACCGGAACACCCTCTGGTGGAAGTGCTTGCGGCCGGGAAAGCCCAGGAAGCAGAAGTTAAAGCCTTTATTAAAAAAATGCAGTCTACCAGTGATATAGCCCGTACCGCAACTGATGCGGAAAAAGAAGGGGTATTTACCGGAGCCTATGCCATAAATCCCATGAACGGAGAAAAAGTTCCGATTTGGATTGCCAATTACGTTTTAATGGACTATGGCACTGGAGCTATTATGGCCGTTCCTGCCCATGATGAGAGGGACTTCGAATTTGCCCGTAAATATGATATCCCTATCCGAGTGGTAATAAAAGGTGCCGAATCCCCAACTCGAAGCGAAGATATGCTGGAGGCCTATACCGGTGACGGAGTTATGGTAAACTCAGACAATTTTAATGGGCTTACAGTAGAAGAAGGCCAGAAACGTATTATTGCTTATATGGAGAAGCATGGAATTGGCCAGGGAACTATCAATTATCGTTTGCGCGATTGGCTCATATCCAGGCAACGCTACTGGGGGGCACCTATTCCTATCGTTTATTGCCCGGACTGTGGTACAGTCCCGGTACCGGAAAAGGATTTACCCGTACTGCTGCCGGAGGATATTGACTTTAAGCCCTATGGCGAGTCTCCACTAAATCAATTGGAGAGTTTTTATAAAACCAGCTGCCCTAACTGTGGGCAGGAGGCCCGGCGGGAAACTGATACCATGGATACCTTTGTTTGTTCTTCCTGGTATTTTGACCGCTTCTGCAGCCCGCATGAAAGTGATATACCTTTCAGCCGGGAGGCCGCAGATTACTGGATGCCGGTGGATCAATACATTGGCGGTGTGGAACATGCCATTTTACACCTGATGTATGCCCGCTTCTTTACCAAGTTTCTTTATGATATAGATATGCTATCTTGTGAAGAGCCTTTTACCAACCTGTTGACCCAGGGCATGGTTTTAAAAGAAGGGGCTAAAATGTCCAAATCCAAAGGCAATGTAGTCAGTCCGGAGGATATAATAAATACCTACGGTGCCGACACTGCCCGTCTCTTTATCCTTTTTGCCTCTCCCCCGGAAAGAGACCTGGAGTGGAGCGATCAGGGAGTTGAGGGATGCTATCGCTTTTTAAACCGGGTATGGCGTATGGTAAATGGGTACGCTGATGCCATTAGAGAAGTAAGTATTCCAGATAACTTCGCCGAATTAGATGCTGATGCCCGTAAATTACGTTTTAAAACTCATGCCACTATCAAAAAAGTAAGCGAAGATATTGAGGAACGTTTTAATTTTAATACAGCAATTAGTGCCACCATGGAGCTATCCAATGCCTTAAACAGCTATAGCGATAATAAAAAGCAAAACCTTCCGGTAGTAAAAGAAGCTATTAATTCCCTCTTGCTGCTGTTAAGTCCATTTTCGCCGCATATCTGTGAAGAACTCTGGCAGTTATGCGGTAATGAGGGAGCTATCTGTTTGCAAAAATGGCCGACTTATGACCCTGTTGCTTTGATTCAGGATGAAATAGAAATCGTGGTGCAAATTTCCGGCAAGGTAAGGGATCGGATTACGGTTGCGACTGGTCTTTCCGAAGAAGAATTACGCCAAATTGCCCTTGCCAGCCCTAAAATACAACAGTTAATCCAGGATAAGACCATCGTAAAAACCATCGTTGTTCCCGGGAAACTGGTAAACATTGTGGTGCGTTAATAAGAAAATAGAACTTTAATAGACACAGATTACACAGATTTTTTAGGATTAGCACAGATTTTTTTAAAATAAACCTGACCCCAG
>DUMX01000275.1 GCA_012839665.1 Gelria sp. | reverse complement strand
GCAAGGCACATCCCGCTTTTCAAGAGCGGTTGTGCCGGGCCTGCCCGGCTGCCAGGAGCTGTTCCGAAGTTTGTATAAAACCCTCGCCGGAACAGGTCTATATTGGGCATGCAGCCCCTTCTGCCAGTTTAGCTATGGCATATACTAAGGACGTAATGCTAAGTGAGGCTATTCATCGCCACCATACTGCTTTACAGGATTTGACCGAGGTGAAAGCCTATTGGGTCAATGGAGACTATGCTGACCGAGTAAAAGAATTAGAGGCTATTTATTCCTGGCCCCGAGCAGCTGCGTTGGAATTATGGGATCCGGTGCCGGGTAGCTGGTTGGATAATTTTCCTGGTGAGGAAGATTGGTATAATCTCTGTTTCGATGTACTGGAAATGGATTTTCCGGAGGATGACCTCCAGGCTATGACTCAACTATGGATAGAGCTGCGTAAAATATATTCTCTACTGGTAGTTGCCGACCGTTGGGATGCTGCAGTGGGCGAGCATTGGCAAACCTCGCAATTAAACATACAACCAGAGCGTATCCAGGGATTCATGCAAACTATAAAAGATAAGGCCAAAAAGTTAGGACGAAGTGACTTGGCTCAATGGCGGACTGCAGTTTATGACCGGGTGCTGGCCCATGCCGCGGAGAAAATGACCGCACCTGGCCTGTATACTTTGACACTACCAACTGGTGCAGGTAAAACTTTGGTAGGCCTGTCCACTGCTGCCCTGGCTGCCAGGCGATTTTCAGGTACAGGTATAATATATGTGCTGCCTTTCATTAGTTTAGTGGAACAGAATGCTGGGGTAGCTCGACAACTATTCGACCTGGTTCAGGAAGACCACTATTTAGCCTACCAGGATAATGATGAACTGACACAATATTCAGAAGATGTACCCCGACAAGAATTCTTGTCCTTTTTCCGTTATTGGGATGCGCCCGTT
Organism: Gelria sp.; assembly: GCA_012839665.1. Lineage (GTDB taxonomy): Bacteria > Bacillota > Syntrophomonadia > Syntrophomonadales > Syntrophomonadaceae > UBA4844. Next base: position 3,268 of record DUMX01000275.1, on the reverse strand, counting down.
ATTGTTACTACACTGTCTAAATTGTGGGAGGTAATCTATTCTCCCCGGGCTAATGACTCCATGAACTTTCATCGCCTGAGCCGAGCCGTAGTAGTATTGGATGAGCCCCAATCTATTCCAGTTAAATATTGGGAAGGGTTGGGTAAAACCCTGGAACTTATAGCAAACAAATGGGATACCACCTTCATTCTTATGACTGCTACTCAACCACGAATTGTGGAGGGAGTTGAACTGGTTAAAGAAAAAGTTCATTTCCCCCGAGAACGCTATGCTATTAATTGGGTTAACGAATCCCTGACCGTTGATGATTTGCCGGTTTTTTTAGATGATAAAGGGTGGCGGACTGAGGATAGCCTGGTTATACTGAATACCCGAGAATCAGCCCTCAGAACCTTTTTGGCGGCCGTAGACAGAAAACTTCCTGCTTATCTATTGTCACGCTGGTTAACCCCGGTCGATAGAACCCAAAAAATGCAGGCCCTGCAGAAAATGGAAGAGCAAAAACAACAACGTTGCCTCGTTTCTACTCAGGTGGTTGAGGCCGGAGTAGACCTGGACTTCGCACTAGCATTTCGAGACCTGGCTCCTTTTGACAGTATTATTCAGGCTGCAGGTAGATGTAATCGACATGCCGGGTATAAGGAATTAAGAGAAGTGTGGGTAGCAGAATTGAAAGATGAACAGGAACGTGCGCTAAGTTCCTATGTATACGACAAAACCTTACTGAATCAGACTCGTACAATTTTAGCTAATTGTAAGATGCTGCCGGAGCGGGAGGTTCCGGACAAAGTATCGGAATACTATCGCTTGTTGGAGCAAGCAGTGAGCCAGGATGAAATATGGCCAGATATCTGTAGCGGTAGATGGGGAAGTTATCGCTATTTATATGATATGCAGATGCCTGAGGTTTCGCTGCTGATTGACAGCGATGGAACAGTTGCAAGATTATTGGAGGAATTGAGTAGCTTGCCCCCTGGATATAAAACTCTGGCGCGGCGGCGTAATATTAATCGGGAAATAGGGATGTACGCCATCAGTGTCAGTGAAAAGCATTTGGAGGAGTGGTATACCAGACTGGCCGGTTTCATGATTACGTCCGATAACCCCGTCTTAGAAAAAATCAATCCCAACCTGTGGATTCTGCATCCCCCAGGAATAGGGCAGGTGTATTCTTCTCATTTTGGCTTTACCCCATTAAAATATTATGAGCAAATACGGGATATTGACTACCATAATGATGAGGGGGAGACGGATTAATGGAACGGGAATTTCAGGTAAATGGAACCTTAATATGGTATTACTATATCTGTAAACGCCAGGTATGGCTGATGTCCCATGCTTTAACACCCAACCAGGATGATGAGAATATTCAACAGGGCAGGATTATTCATGAGTATAGTTACCCCCGCGATAAGAAAGAATTAAACCTGGGCAATGTCAAAATCGACCTGGTAAGAAGCGAACGAGGTCAATTAGTCATTGGCGAAATCAAGAAAAGCTCGCGCTTCTTAACTAGTGCCACCAAGCAGTTACAATACTACCTTTGGCAAATGGAAAAAATGGGCCTTCAGGCGCGGGGTGAACTATTTATTCCCGAAGAGCGCCAGCGCCTTGAAGTAGTACTGGACGAGGAAACCAAAAAAGAACTTTTAAAAGTGGAGGAAGAAATAAGAGATATTGTTAGCCAGGATCTACCCCCGCCGGCTAAAAAAATAAAATTATGCAGACCATGTGCCTATGCCGAATTTTGCTGGGCGTAACTATAAAGCAGGTGAGTAAGTGAAAAAAACCCTTTATGTATTTAATGATGGGGAATTCAAGCGCAAAGATAATACCTTGTTTTTTCAAAATGAACAGGGAAGACGTTTCATTCCAGTAGAAGATGTACAGGAGATACATGTTTTTAGCGAGTTAAATTTAAACAAGCGTTTCTTAGAGTTTCTAACTCAAAAGGAGATTATCCTGCATTTTTATAATAACTACGGGTATTATGTCGGCACCTATTATCCCCGTGAACATTTGAACTCAGGATATATGATACTTCGGCAGGCTGAACACTACCTGGACTATAAGCGTCGCCTTAAACTGGCAAAGGCCTTCGTTCAGGGAGCAGCAGCTAACATGCGAGAGGTATTAAACTATTATAATAAACGCAATAAAGATGTACAGGCTCCTCTGGATAATATTGCTGATTTATTGGAGCGCATTGAGGACAGCATGGCTATAGAAGCTCTCATGGCCATTGAAGGGAATATTCGTGAAGCATACTATAGTGCCTTCAACACCATTATTGACAAAGATGAATTTGTTTTTAAGGGGCGTAATAGAAGACCTCCACGGGATCGGATTAATGCTCTTATTAGCTTTGGGAATACCATTGCCTATACTGCTTGTTTGAGTGAAATATATAAAACCCATCTCGACCCGCGTATTGCTTATCTACATACCACGAATTTCCGGCGTTTTAGCCTTAATCTGGATATAGCAGAGATTTTTAAACCTATTTTAGTAGATAGAATAATATTTTATCTATTAGCTCGTAATATGCTTAAGGCTAATCATTTCGAGGCAAAAGCGGGAGGCATTTTATTAAATGATACCGGGCGCCAGGTGTTTATTACTGAATGGGAAAACCGTTTACGTACCACTATAAAACATCGCCAGATAGGCCGACAAGTATCTTATCGCCGCCTGATTCGGCTGGAACTGTACAAACTGGAAAAACATTTGATGGGAGAAAAAGAATATGTACCGTATATAAGCCGATGGTAAGGAGGATTGTAAAAGTGTTTGTGATAATGGTCTACGATGTGGAAGTAAAACGGGTTGGGAAAGTGCTAAAAACTGCCCGGAAACATCTGTACTGGGTACAAAACTCCGTACTAGAAGGCAATATAAATGAAAGCAGTTACAAAAGGCTGAAGATGGAGATTAGTCGTATTATTGACCCTGATTACGACTCGGTAATATTTTACACTTTTCGAACTACTAAATACTCGAAGCGTGAAATTATGGGAATTGAAAAAGGCGGGCAAACCCAATTTCTCTGATGGGTTAGATGAGAGGCGGTAAATATATCATGCAAATATGTAAAGTAGAACTTCGGCTGATTAGCAAAACAACATTGCAACTGCCCGAATTTGCAGGCTCTACCATTAGAGGCGCATTTGGAAATATTTTAAGAGAAACAGTTTGTGTACAGCCCAACACCAAATGTCAACATTGTATGCTGCGTAATCATTGTGCATATACCTATTTATTTGAGGGT
>DUMX01000274.1 GCA_012839665.1 Gelria sp. | reverse complement strand
CCACAATATTTCGAAGTTTCACATAAATTTTACCATTTGTCTACTTTTGCTTACTATTTTATCGTCATTTTATTTTCTCATCTTCTTTTAAATAAACTTCGAGGTTAAACGAGGCTGTGCTGCGTCTGCTGTTTAAAAGAAGATGAGAAAATAAAATGACGATAAAATAGTAAGCAAAAGTAGACAAATGGTAAAATTTATGTGAAACTTCGAAATATTGTGGTATATTGGATACGGAAATAGAGTTTTATTCTTAATTCCAATAGCATCCGAGGTGTAAATATGCAAAATCTTCTAATGGATATAATTTTTCCTCAGCAAGTTTGCTGTATTTGCAGGGAACCGGGCAGATATCGAACTAGAAAACCCTGGTGTGATAAATGTGAAGAGAATCTCATTATAATGCAGGATAGCCTGCCGATTTGCGACAAGTGCGGCAAATATATGGACGAAGGCGAAGGCATCTGTGCCGAATGCCAAAAAACCCCGCCATTATTTGATATTGCCCGAGCGGTCGGGCCTTATGATGAACCTTATCGTATTGCAATTAAGGTATTGAAGTTCATGGGGCGGCGTCATTTGGCAGTTAGAATGGGGCGGATGATGGCCCGGGTAGTAAATGAAGAGCCGCGTTTTTGGCCGATTGATTTAATCATACCGGTACCTGCCTCCCCCGGCCATTTAAAACAAAGGGGTTTTAACCAGACCGAAGAACTGGGCCGTCAAATAAGCCGGGACATTCGGGTTAAAATGGATGCCAAAACATTAAAAAGGGTGAAGGAAACCCCAGCCCAGCGTGAGTTAAGCCGGGAGGAAAGAGAGAAAAATTTATTATATGCCTTCAAGGCAGAGGAAAATACAAAGATTTATCGAAAACATTTATTATTAGTAGATGATGTATATACCACCGGCTCTACCAGTAAGGAATGTACCCGTACCCTACTGGATGCCGGTGCCGAAAGAGTTTGCGTCATTACTTGGGCAACCGGCGTAGGGTTTTAATGGTATAATTAAGAGTGGCGGTATATTCAGGGGTCCATTTTTATTCAGGGAGGTTGATAATATGGCACCTGATCTTAGGAATTGTTCCATTTGTGGAAGACTTTATGCCTATCAGGGCAGAGATATATGCAGCAAATGTCTGGAAAAAGAAGATGATGAGTACGCTATAGTACGCCGCTATGTTCGTGACTACCCTGGTGCCAGTGTGCTTGAAGTATCCGAAGCAACTGGCGTAGAAGAGGAAAAAATCCTTCAGTTTTTACGCGATGGAAGATTGATTAGCCGGGGAATGAGTTATGCTGCCGAGTGTGAACGTTGCGGTAAGTCTATTTCCGGCGGTAGATATTGTGGAAACTGCTTGAAAGAATTGGGCGCAGAGTTTAATTCTGTTATTCCTTCTGCTCGCCGTAAACCGGAACCGGAAATAACCCGGCGCAAGGGCAGAGAAAGAATGCATATCAGGGAAGGAGATTGAGATTAAGGTTCTGTAATAAAGACCTGCGTTTATCCCAAGCAAACAATAGCGAATATGTAGGGAAAACGGAGCAAAGCCAAGCATTTTTAATATAACCAACTATCAGGGGCATTAAGCCCCTGCGTTTTTTCTGCGAAAATAGATAATAGAAAGGTTATTAAGGTGGGTAGTTTTATGATGATCTCTAAAATTCAGGTACAAAATTTGTTGAAAATATATAGCAAAGACAATATTAATAAAGTGAAGCCCCAGGAGGTTAATAAAGCTCCGGGGAAAAATGACCAATTGGCTATTTCCAGCGAAAGCCGCATCAAACATCGGGTTATGCAGGCTATTAAACAGGCTGAAGATGTCCGTACTGACAAGGTGGAGCATTTGCAGGAGCAGATTTCCAGCGGCACCTATACCGTTACCGACGATGAGGTAGCGGAAAAGATGATAGCCAGAGCCATAGTTGACGAGTTGGTATAGAAAGCGGTGATATTGTGGAATCCCTGCTAATAGATTTCATCGGGGCTGTTTCCGCTCTAAATGAGGTGTTAGACGAGTTAGCTAATCTGGGGCAGGAAAAACAGCAGTTAATAATTCTGGGTAAGGTTCAGGAATTGGATAGTTTGATTCGTAAAGAGGGCATCATTATATCCAATCTGGAGAAAGCTGAAGGTGCCCGTCTTAAATTACAGGAGCAAATTGGCCGGAACTGGGGGATAAGCAGTGAGGAGCTTTCCGCCCAGGAGATTTTAAAAAGGGTGGAAACGGATTATTCGTCTTGCCATCCTGCTCTGGTGGAGGCCATTAACCGCCTGGACTACAACCTCACCCGGCTTAGAGCCATCAATGTCCATAATAACGAATTAATTGAACAATCACTTGATTATATAAAAGTAATCGAAACCACCCTCAACGGCGACATAGCCGGCACCTACTCCCCCACCGGCAACCAAACCGGTGAAGACAACTACGCATTGAAGAGTCTACTAGATAAAAAAGTGTAACTTTTTAGACGCGGAAGGACGCGGAGATATATGGAAAACGCGGAAAAAACTTTTTTATATAATGATTTAAGTGAAAAGATAATTGGTTGTGCCCATAAAGTTTACTATTCATTAGGAACAGGATTTTTAGAAAAAGTATATGAAAACGCTCTGGTAAAGGAATTACAGCTTAGTGGATTAAGGGTTTTACAGCAGCATCCCATTAAGGTTTATTACCAGGATACAATCATCGGTGATTACGTTGCTGATATTTTAGTAGAAAAAAAGATAATTGTAGAGATAAAGGCTGTAAGTGAGTTATCTAACGTTCATGAGACTCAATTGGTTAATTATTTAAAAGCTACTGGATTAAAAGTAGGCTTATTAATAAACTTTGGTCCTAATATCAGGATTAGACGTAAAGTCTTTTATAGCAGAGAAGAACGGGATTTATATAAATAAAAAATCCTTAAAAGAATCCGCGTAGTTCCCTGAAAATTCCGCGGATTCCGCGTCAAAAAGGGGGATTTAGATTGTCAAACTTCTTTAGTTTAGAGATTGGAAAACGCTCGGTTTTAATGCATCAAACCGCATTAAGCGTTACCGGGCATAATATTGCCAATGCCAATACCCCGGGTTATACCAGGCAGGTACCAGATATCGTTACCACCCCTCCCTGGCATAGTCCCGCCTTAGTCCAAAGCGGCAAAGCCGGGCAATTAGGGACCGGGGTTGATATTGCTGCTATTAACCGCATCAGAGACGAATTTGTCGACTCGCAAATCCGGCATGAAAACAAAGCTGAAGGCTATTGGGACGCCATGCAAAACACCCTGGCCAAAATAGAAGTTATCCTTAATGAACCAACTAAAGACGGATTACGGGGAGTTATGGATATGTTCTGGGAATCCTGGCAGGACCTGTCTTTACACCCTGAAAGCGAAGCAGTACGAGCAGTGGTGGTCCAGCGCGGCATGTCCCTGGCAGAGGCCTTTAACCACACCCATCGCCAGCTGGTCGAACTAAGGGAAGACGTAAATGCCCAGGTAAAAGTCAAAGTGGATGAGGTAAACTCCATTGCCATGCAGATTGCCGATTTAAACCAGCAGATACTGGCGGTTACCATTTCCGGAAAGCGGCCTAATGATTTATTAGATAAAAGAGATTTGTTAATTGACGACTTGAGCCGTATTGCCGATATTAAGGTCTTTACTAATAAAAATAATATGGTCACCCTGCAGTTAGGGGATCGGGTACTGGTAGAAGGCAAAAATTATAACCGCCTGGGAGTAAATACTCAACAGGAAATGTATATGGTTATTTGGGAAGATACCCAAACCCGGGCCAAAATTTCCGGCGGAGAGCTTCGCGGTCTGCTCGATGCCCGGGGAAGTAGTGGTAATGAAGACGACTCTTCGGATTACAAAGAGATTATTCCTAATATGATTGATGATTTGAATGCTCTGGCCAAGACCATTATTATTAACACCAACAGCATCCATCGCAGTGGGTACAGCTTGAATAATGATAAAGAAAATGAATACCTCTATCCGGATGGGAGAAACTTTTTCAACCAGCCGACTAATATAAACGAACCATATGATTGGGCCAAGTTTATGAGTTTAGATGAAGATATTATAAAGGACTCGAAAAACATCGCTGCCGCCGCCAGTCCTACCTGGGGTGAAGATGAAGCGGATAACCTGATAAAGGCTAATTTCGGGGATGGCAGTGTGGCCCTGGAAATCGCCCAGCTGAAACATTATTTGAATAATAGTGAGTGGCGAGTAGATTCGGGTGAAATTAATTTAAGTGTGAATCCTTTTCCGTATTCCGTTACCATTACTATAGATAATGTACCTACATCTATAACAGTTAATAATAACGCAACACCCCCAGACCCGGCTCCCATTCAAAACATGCACGACCTGGCGGTTGCGCTGCAGGAGCAAATCGATACTGTTAATAATGGTGTTTTAAAAGGCAAAATCATGGTACGCTGCAACGGGAACCAACTGACCTTTTATTCCCATAGTGGTACTTTTAAATTAGGCGATACTGATGCTACAGAAGTCACTGGCACAATTCGCCAGGTATCCGATGACGACTACTGGCGCTCAGTATGTGCTGACATTGGCGTACTAAGCCAGGAATCCCAGCGCGTACTAAAAAACCAGGAAGTCCTCCTGAATGAACTGGAAAATAAGCGCCAGTCCGTCTCCGGAGTCTCCCTGGATGAAGAAATGACTAACTTAATCAGATTCCAACATGCCTATAACGCCGCCTCCCGTTTCATTACCTCCATCGACGAAGCCATGGAAGTAATAATAAACCGTATGGGACTAGTGGGGAGATAAACGAAAATCTCTGTAATCAGCGTTATCCGCGTCCATGTTAAAAGGAGTTGAAAATATGTTTCGTGTTACCAACAACATGCTGGTCAACGACCTCAGACGAAATATGAATACAAACATGTATCAGTTGGAGAAATATAATCGCCAGCTGGCAACCACCCGCAAGCTCAATAAACCTTCAGATAACCCGGCAGGATTGGTAAAATCACTGCGCTTGCGTACCGACATTACCGAGAGCGAACAATACCTGCGTAATATCGGGGAAGTAATAAACTTCATGGAAACTACCGATAGTGCACTCAACGACATCGGAAGCGTATTACATCGTGTACGTGAACTGACGGTAAAAGCAGCCAATAGCACTAATGACCAAACTGCACGGGATGCCATAGCTGATGAAATCAGTGAACTTACTGACCAACTAAAAATAGTTACTAACACCACATATGGTAGTAAATACATATTTGGAGGCAGCAATGTTACCGAAAAACCATATCAAGAAGATGCCGGAAATCTTGTTTGGGTTGGTAACGACGAGGGACTAGAAGTAGAGATTAGCACCGGTATTAAATTCCAGTACAACGTTACTAATAAAACCATGCAGAACTTTTTTATAGATATAGATAATAGCGATCCAGCTTTACCTGTAGATAATGGTATTTTCGCTGTTTTAAATAAATTAGAACAGGATATTCGCAGTGGCGATCTCCCTGAAGTCGATGCTGCCCTGGGTAAAATAGATAACAAAATGACCGATCTCCTAACTGCCCGTTCCACCATCGGAGCCAAAGTCAACCGCCTGGAATTACAGCAAAACCGCCTGGAAGGCACCCGCATTTCCTTTACGGATTTGCTTTCCCAAAATGAAGATGCCGACATGGCAGAAGTTATCATGAACCTGAAAATGCAGGAAAACGTCTACCGTTCCTCCCTGGCCGCCGGCGCCCGTATCATCCAACCCACCCTAATCGACTTCCTGCGCTAGATGGGGAAATTATAGACACTGAAGGACGCTGAAAATTTATGAATTACACTGATAATAATTATATTTATTCTGATTTAACCAGCAAAATTATAGGGTCAGCCTATAATATATTTAGGGAATTAGGAGCAGGTTTTTTAGAAAAGGTTTATGAGAATGCCCTGGTACTTGAGCTTAAGGAACAGGGGCTTGAGATAAAACAACAGCACCCACTTAAAGTTTACTACAAAGGTCAAGTGATAGGAGAATACTATGCTGACCTGGTAGTTGAGGATAAAGTGCTAGTTGAACTAAAAGCTGTCAACGAACTTGTCAGTGCACATGAAGTACAATTAGTAAATTATTTAAAAGCAACTAGTATGAAAGTAGGGTTATTAATAAACTTTGGCAACAAGCTCAAAGTAATGAGAAAAGTTTTTTAAAAAATAATTCAGTGTCTTTCATAGTCTTCAGTGTATTCAGTGTCAAAAAATTAAAGGAGGGGCTGGGAGAATGCTACAAATACGTATCGACCAACAATTTGCCCAGATAGGGCTTGACATCCAAAAGCCCTTTTTGGCTTTACGCACTACCCAACCCAAAATCGAACTCGACATAAAAAAACCGGAACTAAAAATACATTCCCCCCGTCCCCGCGTATACATAGACCAGAGCCAATGCTTTGCCGATATGGGTAAAAGGACACCTTCGCAGTTTTCCCGTTACTATGCCGATCTCGGAATGCAAACTGCTCTGGAAACAATAGGAGAAATTGCCGCCGAAGGCGACATGCTGGGACATATTGAAAAAGGCATAACCCTGGAAGAAATAGCAGCTACCAAAATGGACGATATGGTAGATTTCAACGTTACTGCTATTCCCAAACAACCTCCGGAAATAAACTGGGATATTCGCCCAGTAGAAATAGAACTAATACGAGGCCAGGTTGACCTCAAACTACACCGCGGAACCGTAGAAAACAACTTCCAATGGGGCAAAGTAAACCTCTATATCGAACAAAAAAACTACCTAAAATTCTCCTGGCACGACACCAAACTCAACCAACTGGTGTAAAATAATAGTTTTTAAAAAATAATTCAGTGTCCTTCATAGCCTTCAGTGTATTCAGTGTCAAAAAATTAAAGGAGGTCCCTCATGCAAATACAAACCGCCCTTTTTGGCGAACTAACCATATCCAAATCCGATATCATTAACTTTCCCGAGGGCCTTCCCGGCTTTGAGGCGGAAAAAGAATTCATCCTCATTCCCCTGGAAGAAAACAGCCCCTTTTTCTACCTGCAATCCGTTAAAGAAGCAGAGCTGTGCCTGCTCCTGGCTGACCCCTTTACATTTTTCGCCGATTACCAAATAAAATTATCCGATATGGTTATACAGCAATTAGAAATTCCCCAAGAAAATCCGCCCCTTATCGTATTAACTGTTTTAACCGTACCCAAAGATTTTAAAAAAGCGACCGCCAACCTCATGGCACCGGTGGTCATAAATATAGAAAAAAATTTAGGACTACAGTTTATCCCTGAAAAAACCGATTATAAAACTAAGCACCCTCTCTTCCCGGAAGATAAAAAATCTGCCGAGGAGGGGAAATAATATGCTAGTACTCAGCCGCCGCAAAGGTGAAAGCATCATCATTGGCGACAACATCGAAATTAACGTGATTGACGTACAGGGCGACATTATAAAAATCGGCATAGATGCCCCTCGCTCCATCAGCGTCCACCGCAAAGAAATTTACAACGAAATCCAAAAAGCTAACCGGGAGGCCACCCAACACCTCCCCACCGTTGAACAACTTAAAAAAATGCAAGAAAAGTAATAGGCAAAATACGCGGACTCCCCGGCACTCAGCGGCTGTAAAATAAATAAAAATGTCAGTAGCGGAAGTCTAGTAGTAGCGGAGGCACCGTATGCGCCCGTACCCGTAGCGGAAGCTTCAGCCTTCGCGGGGATTGCTGTAAGAGAATAATAGCGGAAACTTTAGTTTCCTATTTTAAAATAGGAAAAACTGCGGAAATCCGCGTGGATCCGCGCAATCCGCATCTAATTCTGGTAAATAATTTTTTAAAAAATAACTTCAGTGTCAAAAAAAATCTGTGTAAATCCATTAAATCTGTGAATCTGTGTCTATTCCCCAAACCCCGAAAGGAGGAATTCCCATGTATTCTATCGACCGTATCCGCTTCGGTGGCATTGCCAGCGGCATGGATACCGAAAACATCGTCAAAAACCTCATGCGCATCGAACAAATAAAAGTCGACCGCCAATTCCAGCAGAAAGCCCTTCTGGAATGGAAACGCGACGACTATCGCAGCATTAATAACAGCTTAAGAACTTTCCGCGAGCAAAACGTATTTAACCTCAGACTTCAGGGAGCCTTTTTAGCCAAAAAAGTAAGCTCCTCAGACGAAACAATTCTTACTGCAACTGGTGGACCCAATACCCTGGAAGGCTCCTACTCCATCAGTGTTCTTGCGACTGCTAAAGCTGCTACTGCCCAATCATCTGCAGAAATAAGCGAACCAATCGTTAGCGGTAGCTTCACCATTCAAGGTAAAGACGATATAGAGTCTCAAGCAACTATCAATGTCAGCGAGAACGATACTGTGCAAATGATCGCAGCCAAAATCAACGGTGAGTCGGGCAAAACTGGTATTCGCGCCATGTATGACGAAAACGTAGGGCGCCTATTCCTGATGTCCACTTCTACAGGTGCAGATAATTATATCAAGGTCGTAGCAGATGAAAATGATATTTTGAAAAACCTTAATCTGTACAATCCGGCTGAACATACCGATGGCGTGTTATCTGCAGGCACCAATGCCCAAATCCAACTTAATGGTGGGCAGACAATGGAGTTTGGCTCCAACCAGGTCAACCTCGTAGGCATAACCATGACCCTCAAACAGGAGGGCAATGTTACCCTGACCGTAGGCAAAGACATTGACTCGATGGTAGACCAGATTAAATCCTTCGTTGAACAGTACAACACCATCATAGAAGACCTGGGCACTAAACTGGGTGAAAAGCGCTACCGTGATTTCCCACCCCTGACTGACGAACAAAAAGAAGACATGAAGGAAAAAGACATCGAGAAATGGGAAGAAAAAGCCCGCAGCGGCCTTTTCCGAGCCGATTCCATGCTGAGTTCCATTGCCAGCAGCCTGCGCATGACTGTAGGTGATGCAGTAGAGACCGGGTCAAACTATAAGACTCTTAGCTCCATCGGTATTACAACTTCGCCAGACTGGAAAGACCACGGTAAACTATACATTGATGAAAACAAACTACGTGCGGCCCTGACCGATGACCTGGAAGGCGTTGCCAAGATTTTCAACAACGCCTCCGCAGACCCTAAAGCCCAGGGTATCGCCCGTAAACTGGATGATATGCTGAAATCCCAAATGGAATCCATCGCCAGCACCGCCGGAAGAAATGTCATCGGAGCCGACGAAAGCTACCTGGGCCGGGAAATCAGCCAAATGGATAAACGCCTGGAAGAAATGCAAAACCGTATGATTCGTATCGAAGAAAACCACTGGGCCCGATTCAGCGCCATGGAAAAAGCCCTGCAACAAATGGTTGAGCGAAGAGCCAGTCGCTTTGGCTTTGCATTTGTTGCAGGGCTTTTTCCATGGCGCTGAATCGGGCCCAGTGGTTTTCTTCGATACGAATCAT
>DUMX01000273.1 GCA_012839665.1 Gelria sp. | reverse complement strand
GCCTGACCCTTATTGACATTTGCCTTAAGCCTATGATATACTTTCATTTGCATTGACGAGATTCATGCATCCTTCGGTGTGGAGGGGTGTCCGATCAACGGTTTTCAAGACCGCCTCCTTCATCCGCTCGGACACCCCTCCACACCGAAGGATGCATGAATCTCGTCAATGCAAATGAAAGTATATCATAGGCTTAAGGCAAATGTCAATAAGGGTCAGGCCTCTGAATTATTGACTTTTTATTACTTTCAGGCCACCCATATAAGGTCTTAATATTCCCGGAACTATTACGGAACCGTCCTCTTGCTGGTAGTTCTCTAATATGGCTGCTACCGTTCTGCCAATAGCTACCCCAGAGCCATTCAGGGTATGCGCATATTGTAGTTTCCCCTTGGGTGTAGGTCGATAACGAATATTAGCCCGCCGTGCCTGGAAATCCTCACAATTGGAACAGGAAGATATCTCTCTGTAGTCATTGTAGCCCGGCATCCACACTTCTAAATCATAAGTTTTAGCAGCAGAAAAACCCATGTCGCCAGTGGAGAGTAGTACTACCCGATAAGGCAAACCTAGTAGTTGCAGTACTTTTTCAGCATTGGCAGTCATTTTTTCCAACTCTTCGTAGGAACCCTCTGGAGTCGTTATTTTAACTAATTCCACCTTATTAAACTGGTGCTGGCGAATGATTCCCCGGGTATCCCGCCCATGTGATCCGGCTTCAGCGCGGAAACAGGGAGAATAGGCAGTGACGTATTTAGGCAAATCGGTGACTTCCAGGATTTCTTCCCGGTAAAGGTTGGTCAAAGGTACTTCGGCAGTTGGGATTAAATACATTTCCCGACCTTGTATCTTGAACATATCCTCGGCAAACTTGGGAAGTTGTCCGGTCCCTTGCATACAGTCAGCACTTACCATGAAAGGCGGCAGTATTTCTTCATAGCCATGTTCCCGGGTATGGATATCAAGATAAAAGTTAATAACTGCCCTTTCCAGACGGGCGCCCATACCTTTGTAAACGGTAAACCGAGCTCCGGATAGTTTAGCTGCCCTTTCAAAATCAAGTATATCTAAATTAGGCCCAATGTCCCAGTGAGCCAGGGGTTCAAAATCAAACTGCCTGGGCTCACCCCAGCGCCGTATCTCAACATTGGCACTCTCATCTAGCCCTTCCGGTACTGATTCATGGGGAATATTGGGCAGGTTAAGGAGTATTTTATCTATTTCTTCCTCTACGGTTTTTAGTTTGTCATCAAGTGCTTTTATTTCTTTTCCGATTTCGCGTACCTTCTCCATTAACTCGGAGGAGTCTTCCCCTTGTTTTTTCATTTTTCCTATTTGTTTGGAGGAGGTGTTGCGAAAGTTTTTTAGCTCTTCCACTTCACCTAATATAGCCCGGCGCTTTTCATCCAACTGCAGGAATTGTTTCAGGGCTCCGTTCTGGTTACGCTTTTCCAGTTGTTTTTCCACTTCCTCTGGATTGGCCCTTATTTTGCGAACGTCTAGCATACTAACACCTTCTTTACCATTTCAGTTTAAACTTGTATCGTCCTAAAAATCTGCGTTATCTAGTTTCAGTGGTCGAACCGAAAGCCCCCATCCATTCCCTGGTCTATTTCCGTATTAACACGCCATGCCCGGAACACGCAACCACCAATGAAAATGGTTGCAACCG
>DUMX01000025.1 GCA_012839665.1 Gelria sp. | reverse complement strand
GTTCCCGCTATGAACCATAACATGTATAAGAACCAGGCGGTCCAGGATAATATTGATAAGATTAAAAACTATGGTTATACGGTTATGGAACCAGAGAGCGGAGACCTCGCTTGTGGTGAAAGTGGTCAGGGAAGACTACCGGAGATAGACCACATCTATGCCGAAATTAAGAAGTTATTGCATCCACGCCAAGATTTATCAGGTAAACGGTTGATGGTAAATGCCGGTACTACTTGTGCAGACATTGACCCGGTCAGGTTTATTGCTAATCGGAGTACTGGTAAAATGGGCTTTGCTATCGCCCAAGATGCAGCAAACCGTGGGGCTGAGGTAATATTGGTATGCGGTAATTCTCCTTTGGAACCACCACCGGGGGTAGAGTTTGTTTCGGTTTGGGGTACTGAGGAAATGTGTGAAGTTATGCAGCAATACCAACCCACTTGCGATATCATTATTGGAGCTGCAGCAGTAGGAGATTTCAAGGTTAAAGCTGCAGCTGACCAGAAGTTAAAGAAAGCTGATAATGTTTCCGAGGAACTGGTACTAACTCTCACAGGAACACCGGATATTTTAAAAACACTGGGTGAGAATAAAAAGCTGCGTCAAGTAATGGTCGGTTTTGCTGCTGAAACTGAAAATATCGTAGCTAATGCGAAAAAGAAACTGGAATCTAAGAATCTGGATTTCATTGTTGCCAATGACGTAACTATGGAAGGTGCCGGTTTTGCAAGTGATACTAATATAGTTACACTTATAAGTCGTGATGGTGAGATAGAATCTCTGCCCAAAATGAGTAAACAAGAAATAGCCAGTGCTATACTTGATAAAGTAGTTAAACTAATGCAGTAAATGACTATTAAGGGAGTTGAAGAAATGCCAAAAAGACTGTTCACATCGGAATCAGTTACCGAAGGTCATCCTGACAAGATTGCTGACCAGATTTCCGATGCCGTGCTGGATGCTATACTGGAACAAGACCCAATGGGCAGAGTAGCATGTGAAACCATGGTGACAACTGGTTTAGTTTTGGTTTCTGGTGAAATTACCACTGAATGTTATGTGGATATACCTCGACTAGTTCGAGAGACCATAAGAGGGATTGGATATACCAGAGCAAAATATGGTTTTGACTGTGATACCTGTGCTGTTCTTACCTCACTGGATGAACAATCCGGTGATATTGCTATGGGTGTAAATAAAGCTTATGAAGCCAAAAAAGGGGAAATGTCCGACGCTGAACTGGAAGCTATTGGCGCCGGGGACCAGGGCATGATGTTTGGTTATGCCAGTAACGAAACTGATGCTTTAATGCCTATGCCCATCTACCTGGCTCATAAAATGGCATATCGCCTGACTGAAGTTCGCAAGAATGGTATCCTAAATTACCTTCGTCCTGATGGCAAGACCCAGGTTACGGTTGAATATGTGGATGATAAACCCGTAAGAATTGATACGGTAGTTGTTTCCAGCCAACACCATCCTGATGTTGATAGGGAGACCCTGGAACGAGATATAATTGAACAGGTTATAAAAGTCAGCGTACCTGAAAATATGCTGGATGATTCAACTCGATTTTTTATAAACCCAACTGGTCGTTTTGTAACAGGCGGACCGCAAGGTGATTGCGGATTAACTGGCAGAAAGATTATTGTTGATACATATGGAGGTATGGCCCGACATGGCGGGGGAGCTTTTTCTGGCAAAGACCCAACCAAGGTTGACCGCTCAGCTACTTATGCTGCCCGATATGTTGCCAAAAACATTGTAGCTGCCGGTATTGCTGACCGTTGCGAAATTCAACTAGCTTACGCCATTGGAGTAGCCCAACCATTATCCATTGCGGTTAATACTTTTGGTACCGGTAAGATTAGCGAAGAAAAAATTATTGAATTAATAAGAAATAACTTTGACTTGCGTCCGGCAGCAATAATTAATTACTTACAACTAAGAAGACCTATATATAGGAAAACTTCTAATTATGGTCATTTTGGCCGGCCTGACCCCGACTTTACCTGGGAAAAAACCGACCTGGCGGAAGAGCTGAGGAAACAGGCGGGACTATAAGAATTAAGAATTATTAACATAAAGGCGGGAGATTCCCGCCTTTATGTTATTATATGGGTAAGTCGTACAAAGGGGAGGGGCAGACACTGCGATATGTCAGCGTGTTAATAAATGTACCGATCCAAACTATGGACAATTACTATACCTACCATGCCGGTGAAGAACTGGAAAATGAACTGGCTTTCGGAAAACGGGTACTGGTTGAATGGGGCCGAAGAAAAGTAGAAGGATACATAATTAATGACAATGCATCACCTCCCGACATTGATACCAAACCAATCTTATCTGTATTAGACCGGGAGGCTGTACTAGGCCCCGAACTTTATCAATTAGCTCGGTGGTTAGCTGAAAGCTGTATGTGTCCTATAAATTTGGCTATTAATGCTATGATACCTCGAAAATTATCTAAAAAAAGTGGGCGCCGGGTTATTTCTCTTTTAACCAGTGAGACCTTTTCCGACTGTCTGCAAGAAAATAAGGATAAAAACCAGGCCGAGTTATTGGAGTATTTATTTGAAAATGGGGAAATTTCATATCGCCAGGCTTTGAATTATGTGGATGCAGATAAATTAAAAATCCTGGCGGAGAGAGACCTGATATATATTAGTGGGGTCTATACTAATTATCAAGATAACCGGGAGCAATATTGTTATAAACTTAACCGCCCGGTAGAAGAAGCTGAATTGGATAAGTTGAAACGCAGAGCCCCTCGCCAGGCTGAAATCATACAACTCCTTTGGGAACAAACAGTTATAGCCTGTAAAGAGCTGGATAAGGCAGCACCTGCTTC
>DUMX01000272.1 GCA_012839665.1 Gelria sp. | reverse complement strand
TGCGATGTATATACCTCAGAAGTAGATGATAGAGGTATCGATTTTGTAGTTCGAAAAGACAGCGAGCATTATTTTGACATTCAGGTTAAGTAAAAGCAATTACGTCTTTATAGTCAAAGATAAGTTTGTTCTAAAAGATAATCTATTACTGAGTCTGGTATTATTTCAAACAAACGAAAAACCTTCAATTTATCTAATTCCATCAATGGAATGGGCAAACCCCAATGCTTTATTAGTTAGCAGAGATTATGATAAACCTAATCAAAAAAGTAAACCAGAATGGGGTTTGAACCTGTCAAAAATTAATCTTCCTTTGCTTGAGCCATATGAGTTTAATAAAACGGTTAAGCTTTTGATTGAATAGAGGCGGAATATCTATAAATTTTCAGTATAGGAAACCAACGTTGATCAATAACATTCGAGATAAAATCTAAAAAATCATCTTGGTCGATATCTGGGGTCACAGTATTCATACCGCGAGTACATACAATTCTTACATTTTTCCGGCTCATTAATAGGCTTATTGAATTTAGATAAAATACTGTTGGAGTAAGATCTCATTGGTGCCGTTCTGATTCTGTTTATTATTTTTATTGCATCTATATATTGTTTAAAGAGAGGTATGAATTTTTCATCGCTCAAATCAGTATTTTTTAGTTCTGTAGTCGGGGGAAATGCAGCAAAAGGATCTTCAAAATATCGAAATAAATAATACTTATCTATTTTGAAGTCTTTAATAAAACGATAGCACCAGACTTGTGCATGTGTAGAATCATATTCTGGGTATGTTAAATAATGCTTTTCCCCGACAGCTTTGAACTCATATAAAATCGTTTTATCCTCATGTTTTATAATTAGATCAGGTCTGCATTGGAGAGCGGTCTTTAACGGTTGAATGTTCGCCATAAATGTCTGATAGTTGTCTTGCCCAGTGCCATCAAGAAGGATGCTTCCTTTCTTATGTCTACCCATAATCCACTCAATACATTTATGTTCGTTCTGTTTGCCGATTTTCAGCGATTGGGCTTTTTGACTTTTTTCGTAGCTGTCATGTATGCCTTTTCTAAAACTATCAAGTTTAGGATTTTTATCCAGAAACAGTTTTACTCCACAATATACATATTTCCCAAAACCACTTGCAGTAGGTTTTATAATTATACAATCTTGTATATCCTCCATCTAACACCACCTCCCTTTTCCTAGACTTTTAGGTATTATAGCAGAATTTAATAGTTTTAATGGTGGCAGATTGATATTATTGTTGATAAATACGGTAGATTATTTTCTGATCCAAATAAATTATGGCGACGATTTGGCGACGGCAGAGTTAAAACTGACTCTGCCATAAAAACAAAAACCGCGCAAACCCGCGCGGTTACTTATTTTTCTCTGGAGCCGATGGCCGGACTTGAACCGGCGACCTGCTGATTACGAATCAGCTGCTCTGCCACTGAGCCACATCGGCATATTATATTAACAAATAGATGATAACAGGATTGTTCTTGGCCGTCAAGAAACCGGAAAGTGCCCGGATTTATTTATGTTGGTAGGCTAAACAAATGTTTAGGATGGTTTGTTTTGTTTGGGCTTATTCTCATCAGCTAAATAGTAATAGTTGGGGTTGTTATGTAGTATAGACTGGCAGGAAGGGCAAATGTTTTCTATATAGGCTTTCCTATCAATAATGTGAATCATGGTTTTCATAATTATTTCCGGGAATTGCTTACTACAGCTATTACATTTTTTCACTTAATATCCTCCTTGCACTTTTTTCTTTTTATTATGAAACCTGATTCCGCTGCAAAATTTAGCGTTTGCAGCGGGGTATTACCTTTGATTATTTTCTCATTATTTTAGTAACCGGCTTCTTGGTTATTATGCTTTTTTATCATCCATGTAAACCTGCAGCAGTTCCATTTCAATCTCTACCAGTTCCAAGGTTTTATTTACGGCAATATCGATTATCTCCGGACTTTCGTTCTCTAATTCTTTGGCAACTAATTCATCGAAAGGTATGCAGCTCATTCGGTCTACAGTCTCTGAAATATCCACCCGAGTAAAAAAAGCATTAAAAATATTCATCAAGTTATAAAAATATGATTCGGCCCATACCTCTACCTCGTGTTCGTCCAGTTTACCATCAACACGGTTGAAACGACTGAGTTTAAACATACCTATCCCCCTTATTCCCCTCTATATATGCTATGAATCCATATTCTATTTTAACGTAATTATTACTACTTATAAAATGTTTTTTAGCCCCTATCTTTTATACGTTACAAACTCGGACTTTATGAATATAAGGCTGGCAGCGAGCAGCTATTTCGTTTAGTTCTACTTTGCTGTAAGGTTTTACCCCGGATAGCTCCGGATCCAGGGTTGTGCGCGGGTTAAACTGCTGCAGGGAGTATAGCCTGGCACCTTCAATATAGCGAGCTATCTGTATTATATCTTCAGTTTGGTGCCAGACAGGAACTACGGTGGTTCTGAATTCTACCGTGATACTAGCAGTTTGAAGAAGGTTTATAGAAGACCTTATATTAAAAAAGTCTTCAAAGGTTAGGCGTCCGCTGGCTTGCAAATATTTTTCGTATTCTAACGGAGCCTTAATATCCATGGCCACGTAATCCAGCAATTCTTGCTGTAACAGTTGGTCCAGCATCAAAGAGTTACTTCCGTTAGTATCCAACTTAACCAGGTAACCGATTTCTTTAATTTGTCTTATCACCTGGGGAAGTTCAGGATTTATAGTAGGTTCGCCTCCGCTAAATACTACTGCGTCCAAAAAGCCCCGACGCTCCTTTAGAAAAGAAATGAGTTGTGAGGTTTCTATTTCGCTATCCATAGCCGTCCGCCCCAGTTTAACCAGCAGGTGGGCATTATGGCAAAAGGGGCAGCGCAAATTGCATCCCCGGGAGAACAGCACTGCGGCTATCTTCCCGGGGTAATCAGTCAAGCTCTGTTTTAATAATCCTGCAAATCTCATACTACTTTATACGTCTTCCTATTCCTAAACTCGGCCTGTTTGCCTTCATTCCACTGGTCTACCGGACGCAGGTAACCTACCACTCGCGAGTATACCTCACAAATAGTTTCTTTACCTTCGGCCTCACAGCTAGGACAGATGTGGTGTTCACCTGCGATATAGCCATGTTGAGGACATATGCTGAAAGTAGGTGAAATGTAGAAATAAGGCATCCTGAACTGCTCACAGGCCTTTTGAATTAACATCTTAACCGAGTCCACATCAGGTAAAGCCTCACCCAAAAAGATGTGAAAGGTAGTTCCTCCGGTATACATGCACTGCAGGGGATCCTGCATCTTCATGGCCAGGAAGATGTCATCAGTATAGCCTACTGGCAGGAAGGAGGAGTTAGTATAGTAAGGCTCAGCCCCATGATTTTTAACGGCCTCGTTGTTAGCCACTATTATATCGGGGAAACGAGCCCGGTCTTTCTGGGGCAGGCTATAGCTTACTCCCTCTGCCGGGGTTGCTTCCAGGTTAAACAGATTACCAGTCTCATCCTGGTAACGCTGTATACGCTCTCTCATGAAATTCAGTACTTCCAGGGCAAATGGGTAGCCCTGCTCTCCGGTAATATCCTCACCTAAAAAATTAAGGCAGGATTCATTCATCCCCACCAATCCGATGGTAGAGAAATGATTTATCCAGTATCTACCGGTAGATTGTTTTACCCCCCGCAAATAGAACTGGGAGTAAGGATAAAGTCCTGAATCGGTCAGGTTCTCCAGTACTTTTCTCTTAATTTCCAGACTATCGCGGGCCAAATCCATGATACGAGCCAGACGCCGGAAATAATCTTCCTTATCCTGAGCTAAATAACCAATCCGCGGCAAGTTAATAGTTACTACTCCAACTGATCCGGTCAAGGGATTGGAGCCAAACAGCCCTCCGCCTCGTTTCCGCAGCTCACGGTTGTCCAACCGCAGGCGACAGCACATGCTGCGGGCATCCTCGGGATCCATATCGGAATTAATATAGTTAGCAAATCCAGGAATACCGTATTTAGCCGTCATTTCCCAGATTCTATCATAGTTGGAACTATCCCAATCAAAATCTCGGGTTATATTATAAGTGGGAATGGGGAAGGTAAAAACCCGCTCCTCAGCATCACCTTCCATCATTACCTCGGCAAAGGCCTGGTTTAACATATCCATTTCCGCCTGAAATTCACCATAGGTCTTGTCCATAAACTCGCCACCAATAATAACGGTTTGATTTTTAAGGTATTCAGGTACTTTAAGATCCATGGTAATATTTGTAAATGGCGTTTGGAACCCTACCCGGGTAGGCACGTTGACATTGAAGATAAATTCCTGCAGGCATTGTTTAACCTGTTCATAGTTTAGCTGGTCATAGTAAATAAAAGGCGCCAGCAAGGTGTCAAAATTGGAAAACGCCTGGGCTCCAGCAGCCTCGCCCTGCAGGGTATAGAAGAAGTTTACGATCTGCCCCAGTGCGGTACGAAAATGCCGGGCCGGCTTACTAACTACTTTACCCCGGGCACCTTTGAAGCCCTCCTGGATTAAGTCCTGTAAATCCCAACCCACACAGTAAACTGCCAGTATACCTAAATCATGCATATGAAAATCTCCGCTTTGCTGGGCTTCCTTCATCTGGTCGGTATAAATTTGGTTAAGCCAGTACTGGCTGGTTACTATGGAGGAAATATGAAAGTTCATACCCTGCAAACTGAAGTTCATATTGGAATTTTCTTTTACCCGCCAGTCGCTCCTGTCCAGATAGTTTTCAATAATTTCATTATTTTGAATGAGCTGTCGGCTATCCCTCATGATTTCATGCTGTTTGCGATAAAGTATATAAGCCTTGGCAGTCCGGTAATGGCCGTTTTTAACCAGAACCTTTTCTACTAAATCTTGTATTTCTTCAACGGTGGCTATATCATAATCGTCCATATAGTGGTAGCCGGCTATTTCGATAACCTTGTCAGCCAAACGTTCGGCAGTCTCATAATCTCTACCCCCTACTGCCTGGGCTGCCCTATAAATAGCACTAACAATTTTCTCTTTGTCAAATGGAACTACACGCCCATCTCTTTTTCTGATACTTTTTAAACTCATATTCCAGCCTCCATAACACAATATATATGGTCTAATCAAGAGCACCTATACTATATACTGTAGTTATTATAGTTTACCCGAAGGTTTTTTTTCAACGCATATATTCCACCTTAAACAGCCCTTTTCGCGAAAAATTCTTGTAGTAACAGGAATTTTTAACCTCTTTCTAATAATTGCTAGTCCCGCTTTAGCGTAAAAACAAGCAGGATAGGCGTATTGGCCTACCCTGCACTGATTTTCATCCTATCTAATCCAGGTTATTATTCCCATTAAATTAACCCTCCATGACCGGAGGCCGCAACCACCGATGAAAATATCTAAGTGTCAAAATAGTTTGTTTTCTAATTATCTACATGGTCAGCGCCATTATCGCTTTATGGGCATGGAGGCGGTTTTCAGCTTCATCGAAAACTACGGACTGGGGGCCGTCCATAACTTCATCGGTAATCTCCTTATTCCGCTTGGCCGGCAAACAGTGTAAGACGATGGCGTCTTTTCGAGCCAGGCTTAAAAGCCGGCTATTTACCTGATAGGCTAGAAACTGCCGCTCTTTCTCCGGAGCCTGGTCTTCCTGCCCCATACTGGCCCAGACGTCAGTATAAACTACATCCGCTCCTGCAACGGCTTCCTCCGGGTTTTTTACTACTGATAAAGTTGCCCCAGTTTCAGCTGCATCCTGCCGGGCTGCTGCCAGTATTTTAGCATCCGGTTCAAAGCCTCCAGGGGATGCAATAACCACATCCATTCCTACCTTAGCTCCACCAAAAAGCAGGGAATGCGCTACATTGTTGCCATCACCGATGAAGGCCAGTTTCAGGCCTTTTAGTTCACCTTTATGTTCTTTTATAGTCATAAGATCTCCTATCACCTGAGTAGGGTGAAGCAAATCGGTTAAACCATTAATTATTGGTATATCAGCCCAATAAGCCAGTTCCAGGACTTCATCATGGTCAAAGGTACGAATCATTATGCCATCTAACATCCGTGATAGTACCAGGGCTGTGTCTTTAATAGACTCGCCTCGACCCAATTGTATATCGCGGGGATTGAGAAAAAGGGCATGACCTCCCAGCTGATACATTCCTACTTCAAAAGCTACCCTCGTACGGGTAGATGATTTTTGAAATATCATACCCAGGGTTTTCCCGGCTAAATAAGGATGGGAAATGCCCTGTTTCTGCATTTTCTTTATTTCGGCCCCTACCTTAAGCAAATACTCTATCTCGTTTTTACTGAAGTCATGTATGCTAATAAAGTCTCGACCCCGGATAGTATCCTCAATTTTAAACATCATCTCATTCCTTTCGTAGCCGGGTACGAATTTATCTCTACCCTCTCCCGCCGGCACCAGAACTATTCCAGTCAGGCTATCCTTCTACCATTCTTTTAGAGCTACCTTAAGAATATTTATGGCCTGATTAACTTCGGTTTCATTTATAGTTAAGGGGGGGACCATTCGCAGTACTCGATTACCTGCACCTAATACTAGCAAACCGTTTTGCATACAGGTATTAACCAGGTCTTTTATATCCCGGTCAAATTCAATGCCCAGCATCAGTCCCCGCCCCCTGACTTCTACGATTCGACTATCATTAATAGCCTGCAGGGAACGGACCAGGTAGTCTCCCATCTTGGTCACCTGCTCCAGGAAGCCCTCTCCGGTAATAATATCTATTACCTGGTTGGCCACGGCGGTAGCCAGCGGATTACCCCCAAAAGTAGAGGCATGATCCCCCGGAGCAAAACCTGAAGCTGCTTTTTCGCTGGCCAGCATAGCCCCAATAGGGATTCCGCCTCCCAGGCCTTTAGCCAGGGTTACAATATCCGGGGCTACTCCATACGTCTGATAAGCAAAAACTTTACCAGTTCTACCCATACCACATTGTACTTCATCATATATTAATAGTATTCCTTCCCGGTCACAGATTCTCCTTAATCCCTGCAGGAAATTGAAGTCGGCTGGTCTAATTCCCCCTTCGCCCTGTATTGGTTCTACCATTATGGCACAGGTATGGTCACTAACGAATTGCTCTACTACAGGCAGGTTATTAAAATCAGCATAATGGAAACCTGCTGGCAGGGGGGCAAAGCCTTCATGGTATTTTTCCTGCCCGGTGGCAGTAAGAGTAGCCAGGGTACGACCGTGAAATGAGTTTTTAAACACTATTATTTCGTTTCTATCTTCTTTTTGGCGGTAGAAATACTTGCGGGCTAATTTAATAGCTCCCTCATTGGCCTCAGCCCCACTGTTGCAGAAAAAAGCCTTGTCCAGGCCGGAAACCTTGACCAGTTTTTCAGCTAACTCCACCTGGGGTTTTATCCAATAAAGGTTGGAAACGTGCCAGAGCTGACGGGACTGTTCCTGCAGAGCAGTAATGAGCTCCTCGTTACAGTGACCCAATATACAAACTGCAATGCCTCCTACAAAGTCCAGATACTGCTTGCCATTTGCATCCCACAGGTAACTGCCCTTTCCCTTTATTGGTGCTATGGGAAAACGCCCATAAGTATTCATTACGTATTCTTCACCTTTGATAGCTATTTCATTATTAGTCATTATTTCTCATCCATTCTTAATTCTTAATTATTAATTCTTAATTAAATTTACCCATTCACTACCATCGTACCAATACCCCGATCGGTAAATATCTCTAGCAATATAGAATGGGCCTGGCGTCCATCAATGATATGAGTACGCCCTACTCCACCTTGTACTGATTCTACACAGCATCGGACTTTGGGTAGCATACCTCCGGCTATAACTCCCTGCTTAATATAGTCATCTACTTCACTTAATTTTAGTACGGAGATAAGCGACTCACTATTCCCGGGATCCTTAAGCAAACCGGGTACATCGGTTAATAATACCAGTTTATCAGCTTTCATAGCCACAGCAATAGCTGAAGCCACCAAATCAGCATTGATATTATAGGTTTCATCTCCATCTCCCTGACCTATGGGAGCAATAACCGGAATGTAACCATTTTCTATTACTGTATCGATTATCTGGGGATTTATGCGCTTCACTTCACCTACGAAACCCATTTGCTCATTATCAATAGCTTGAGCTTCAATCAGGTTGCCATCTTTACCCGATATGCCAATAGCTTTTCCCCCGGCACTATTTATGCCGGAGACAATTTCCTTATTAACCTTGCCGCCTAAAACCATTTCTACTATCTCCATAATCTCGCCGGTAGTTACCCGCAGGCCATTAACAAAATGGCTGTTAATACCCAGGCGGGCTAACATATGGTTAATTTCCGGACCTCCCCCGTGTACTACCACCGGGTGCATCCCTACAAACTTCATCAATACTATGTCCTGCATCACCTTTTGTTTTAGTTCACAGTCAGTCATAGCGGCCCCACCATATTTTATTACTACTTTTGTACCGTAAAATTCTTTTATGTAAGGCAAGGCCTCTACCAGCACTTCTGTCTTTTCCATAGCGGAAACCAGCATATCTATATCCCCCTTCTTAGGTCCGATAGTCGGCGTTGATGCTTACGTATTCATAAGTGAGGTCACAGCCCCAGGCGGTAGCCTGACAGTCACCAGATTTTAAGTCGACCTTAATAACCACTGTTTCCTGTTCCAGTGCTTCCCGCGCCTTTTGCTCATCAAATATTAATCCCATACCATTTTCAGCCATCTTCTCCTGCCCCAGATATATATCCACTTTATCAACATCAAATTCCGCTCCTGAGTAGCCAGCAGCACATAGTATACGCCCCCAATTGGCATCCTTACCAAAAACTGCGGCCTTGGTCAGGTTAGAGCCGGTTATAGACCGGGCTATCAGCCGCGCTGTATCTTCATCAGCTGCATTTATTACCTGAACTTCAATTAGGCGAGTAGCCCCTTCCCCATCCCGGGCAATCATTTTGGCTAAACTAATGTTTATAAAGTCCAACGTTTGTTTAAACTGTCTATAGTCTTCCGAGTTTTCATCATCAATAATAGGATTCCCTGCCAGGCCATTGGCCATTATCACTACCATGTCGTTAGTAGAGGTATCGCGGTCAACACTAATCATATTGTAAGATTGGTCGCTGGAATGTTTTAACATCTTTGCTAAACATTTGCTACTAATGGCAGCATCTGTTGTAATGAAAGCCAGCATAGTAGCCATATTGGGATGAATCATACCTGAACCCTTGGCCATGGCTCCGATGCGTACTGGTTTACCCTGAATATTTATTTCTACTGCAATTTCTTTATTTTGTAAATCAGTAGTCATTATAGATAATGCAGCATTATGCCCACCATTAGCTGATAATGAGGTGGCTGCGGCTTTTATCCCCGCCTCAATCCGCTGCATGGGCATATATACGCCTATAACTCCGGTTGAAGCCACCAGTACATCTTCGGCTTTAATATTTAGCAACTCGGCAGCAAGTTCAGTCGTGCGCCGGGCATCAGCCGTTCCCCGTTGACCCGTACAGGCGTTGGCATTACCGCTGTTTACTATCACTGCCTGAGCCTTGCCATCCTGCAGGTGTTCCCGGGTAAGCTCTACACAAGCTGCCCGTACCCGGTTGGTAGTATAAACCGCAGCCGCATTACAGAGTTTATTTGAACATATAATAGCTACATCTTTTTTATCTTTTTTCTTTATTTCAGCCGCTACCCCCTGGGCCAAAAAACCCTGGGGGGCAGTAACTCCACCTTCAATTATTTTCATAAGCCTTTTGCCTCCAGAAACGTTTTTTATGGGTGTACCCCGGGGAAGTTTAAACCTTTACTCTCCATAATGCCTAACATAATATTAAGGTTTTGAATAGCCTGGCCAGAGGCGCCTTTAGTCAAGTTATCCAGGGCAGAAATTAGAATTACTCGACCACTAGCCACATCCGTATATATACCAATCTGTACTATATTGCTACCATAGACCCATTTAGTATGGGGGGTAATCCCTGGTGGCAGCACCTGTACAAATTTTTCATCCTGGTATTTCTCCTCCAGTATTTCACGCACCGCTGCAGCACTTGCCCTCGGTTGCAGCCGGGCATAGATAGTAGTCAAAATCCCCCGGTTCATTGGCACCAGATGAGGGGTAAATATCATCTCTACTGGTCTACCGGCAGCAAAGCTCAATTCCTGCGCTATCTCCGGACCATGCCGGTGGGTACCTACTCCATAAGCATGAATACCTTCATTTACTTCGCAGAAATGGCTGCTTTCCCTTAATGTACGTCCGGCTCCGGAGACTCCACTCTTGGAATCTACTATTATTCCCTCCGGTTCCAATAGCTGCGCCGCCAATAGTGGTGCCAGCGGTAATATGGCTCCGGTAGGAAAACAACCCGGGTTAGCTACCAGAGAAGTTTCTTTTATTTTATCTCGATAAAGTTCTGGCAAACCGTATACAGCTTCTTCCAGCAGCTCTGGAGCCTCGTGTATTTTATCATAATATTTTTCATAAAGCCCGGCGTCCTTAAGCCGGAAATCGGCTCCTAAGTCCACACATCGGATACCAGTGGGCAGTAATTCCATAGCCATGGCTACCGATAGGCCATGAGGTAAAGCTAAAAATACCGCATCACATTTTTCTTTTATAATATCCAAATTACTTTCCTGGCAAACCAGGTCTGTAAATCCAGTGAGCTGGGGATAGAGATTATCCACCCGCCGGCCTACATTTTCGGTGGACAGTATAGAAACTACCTCCAGTTCATCATGACCTGCCACCAAGCGTAAGAGGTCGGCAGCCGTATACCCGTCCCCTACTATGCCTATTTTATACAATGGAAAAAGCCTCCTTTTTAATCTGCCGCAGGAAATAGTTGCTGCAAATATTTATAATTATACATTTGCATGCATAAATTTGCAACATTAAAATATAGAAAAAAAATATCCTCCTAAGACTCGTTTTTATGCGAGGTCAGGAGGAATTCATGGTTCTGTAATAACAGCACTTCAGTGTTATTTACCTTTGAAACTGGTCTTTTCTTTATTAAGGAAAGCGCCCATTCCGGCTTTTTGGTCTTCAGTAGAGAAACAAATGCCAAACAGGTCAGCTTCTATGGCCATACCCGTATCAATATCAGTCTGTAATCCTTTGTTAATGGCACTCTTAGAATATTTGACAGCTAGTGGAGCATTGCCCATTATCTTGCGTGCCATTTTACGAGCTTCATCCAGTAGGGTGGCAGCCGGGTATATATGGTTTACCAATCCGATACGATACGCTTCTTCGGCATCTATGGTGTTAGCAGTCAGGATAAGTTCCATAGCCCGACCTTCTCCTACTAAACGTGGCAAACGTTGGGTACCACCGAAGCCAGGGGTAATACCCAGACCCACCTCAGGCTGTCCAAACTTGGCTTTATCTGAAGCCAGTCTGATATCAGCAGCCATAGCTAATTCGCAGCCACCTCCCAGGGCAAAACCGTTTACGGCTGCGATAACTGGTTTCTCCAGTTTTTCAATAGCACGGAAAGCAGCCTGCCCGATATAACCAAACTCACGCCCCTTAACTGCAGTCAGTTCATGCATTTCTTTAATATCTGCTCCGGCGACAAAGGCTCTGTCCCCGGCTCCGGTGATTATTAAAACCTGGATTTCATCATCCCGGCTGATTTCCTCGGCGACCTGGATAATTTCCTCCAGAACCCCGGTATTAAGTGCATTCATGGCTTCAGGCCGATTAATATAGAGTATGCCAATACCATCCTCTTTCTCTAGTAATATGAATTTATACGCCATTTTAAAAAACCTCCACTAAATCTTTTCTTTATTATACCTAGTATTTGTAGTAATGGAAATTATTATTATTGGGTAACATATCCATACAGGTATTCATACCTTAGATTATGGGTAAAATGTTTACGAGTGAATAGCCTACCAGTATTGCTGGTGGCTTTCATATACAAATGGGGAAGAGCAAAAGCTCCTCCCCATTTTTTTGTTTAGCCATTTCGTCTGTCATATTAATTAGTAACTATATAATCAATCTTGCTACCGCAGTGCTGACAGTGGCCATCCTTTAGAGTCTTAACCTCAACTTGATAAACACTACGCTTTACCAGTACTTCACCACAGTTAAGACAATTGGTAGTGTTCCCCTCTCCGGGAATATTACCTAAATAAACGAAATTCAGATGTTCTTGGGCCAGTTCCCGGGCTACCTGCAAACTCTTTACCGGAGTAGCGGAATGATTGAATTTATAAGCTGGATGGTAACGGGACAAATGCAGGGGGATAGACTTATTTAACGAAGCCAGCCAGCGAGCCAGACTGCTTATTTCCTCGGCTTCATCGTTTTCCCCGGGAATGAGCAGAGTAGTTACTTCCACATGGGTTGCAGTTGCTGCCTTTTCTACTGTATTCAGAACTGGTTGCAGTTTTCCGCGGCAGTGCTGCCGATAGAAATCATTATTAAAGGATTTCACATCTATATTCATAGCATCCACAAAAGGCAGTATCTCCTGCAAAGGCTTACTTTCAATAAAGCCGTTAGTAACCAACACTACCTGCAAACCGTGTTCTTTGAGCCCCTCGGCCACCTCCCGTACATATTCGTACCAGATGGAAGGCTCGTTATAAGTAAATGCTAACCCTACTGAGCCTTCTGTTTCTACCTGCCGGGCTATTTCCACCAGAGTAGAAGCAGCTATCGTCTTGGTCGGAGGTTTTTCATGGGCCAAAGAATAATTCTGGCAAAAAGCACAGCTCAGGTTGCAGCCAAAGGTACCAGCAGAAAGAATAAGACTGCCGGGATAAAAATGATAAAGGGGCTTTTTCTCAATAGGGTCCAGGGCCAGAGAGGCCACTTCGGCATAATTAAGGGTTATAAGTTGACCTTCCTGATTAACTCGTACCCGGCACAAACCCTCCTGCCCTTCCCGCAACCGGCAGTGATGAGGACAAAGAAGGCATTTTAATCTTTCTGGAGTATTTTGTTCATAAAACATAGCTTCTTTAGCTAGCATAAAATCATTCCTTAATAAATAGTGAGGGGTGAGGGAATTACTTATACCGAATTACCTCAAAACGTTCGATTTTATAGTCCTCAGAGGGGGAGATGCCAGCTTTATTAAGGGCTATATAAAGCTGTTCCTCCACTGTATCTATACCCTCCAGGTCTGGTAGTAATAAACCTCGCCGTTCACCTTTACTGACAATTACCCCATATTTTTTAGGGTCCAGGTCCTCCCGGGTGCAGGGTTCAGCTGGCCCCAGCACATCTACTGAATAAATTATATCATCCAATTCCGCAGGCTCAACCGGTGTAAAACGCGGATCCCTGCTGCCTGCACTAATGGCGTTATGAGCTATTTCTTGGGCTAAATCGCTATAAACTGCCGAGGTGGTACCAATACAACCCCGCAACTGGTCATTTTTTTTCAGTGACACAAAAGCCCCTGCCTTCTGCTCCAGTAACTCTTTCATTTCCAGGGGCAGGGGTGGAATCTTACGACTGCGAGTATAGCTTTCCAGGGTAAGCCGGGCCCAACGTACTGGAATACTCTCTTTTTCTCGGCTTGCCCGTATCTTGTCTTTGTTTTTCTGCTGCAATTCTTCTAACAGGCTCTTACGTTCTTTACCGGGAAGAAATCCCGCCGTCAAATAACCTACCCCAAAAGGTCCTTCATAGCTAAAAACCTGTGAGGTAAATTCCCTTCCGTCTAAGACACCAAACATCATAACCAAAGAACGATATCCACATTCACCAGCATTATCACGAAGTTTATCCGAAATATCTAGAAAAGCTTGAACATCACCTGCAGCCAACAGTTTTTTTACCTTCATATCAAAACGCTGCCCATCTGGATGATAATCATAAGGACCCTCATCTTTAAGTCGGTGTGACATATCGCCAGAAGCTACTATAGCCACTCGTCTTCCCATAGCCTCGGCAGCATCACGAATAAGGGTACCGAAACTATATAAGTCTAATAATGAAATGAAGGCAACACTAATGGCTAGTATCTTAACATCGCTTAATCCGGCTTCTTGCAGATAGTGTAAAGGTACCATTATGCCATGATCTAGTCTGGAATTAAGCTGATTATAGAGGGCCGTTTCTTTATCCAGGAGCACAACATTTATATCGGCTAAATTGGCTCTACGGGCTATTTCTTGTAATAATTCGTTATCATTAGAACAACTCGTCCCTTTACTATGGTAACCAAAATTACTAAAATCGCCCTCTAATCTGGCTTCAGACAGGGCAGAGACAGCATCGGAAAATACATTACCATGCGGGGTGATGAAAATAACCGTCTCCGGATAGCTATCAACCAATCCTCTGGCCATCTGCTGCATGCCCTCAACGGTGGCTGCTACATCCCGGAGACGCTCACCACCAATCTCGGGAATTAGCATGGGTGGATGGGGTGATAGTACTGCATAGGTAATCACAATATTCTACCTCCTTATAGCATACCGCTGGATACTATGCGGTCTATTGCTTGTCATTACTCGACTCCGTAAGCTGAGCCCGGGCAACTCCGGAAAAAATAGCAAAGGCTAATTTAGACTGATAGCTACTATCGGCCAGTAAGGCGGCCTCCCTCGGATTAGATATAAACCCTGTTTCAATAAGTATCGCCGGCATTTTAGTATGGTTTAGCACGAAATAACTGCCGGGAGCTGCCTTACGTTTAGTATTCCCTAGAGTCTTAACTAATTCCTCCTGGACTGCCTTAGCAACTGTTTTACTGGCTTCATTATTTGGCTTATAAAAGGTTTGGGCTCCACTCCATACAGTATTAGGTACTGCATTAGTATGAATGCTTATATACAGGTCAGCCCGGGCTTGGTTGGCTTTTTCAACCCGCCTTTTCATATCTTCACGTTTATGCTCACCTATAGTTCCGGTAAATTCGTCTCCTGCCAGGTCGCTTTCATTTTCCCGCAGCATTATTACCATAGCTCCAGCCTGGCTCAAGTTATGGGCCAGTTTTTTGCTTATTTGTAAGGCAATATCACTTTCTATATACTTGCCCCGGGTAGCGCCCTGATCCAGTCCACCATGACCAGGGTCGATAACAATTATTTTATTAGCTACTCCATAGGATAATACTGTTTGTTCGGGTAACGGGTGAGCAGGTATTAGCATAAACATTAACGCCAGAGCTAATACCCCGGTAACAGTCAATCGAGCTTTTCTTTTAGAAATCAAAACAATTCTCATTTTGCATCTTACCCCTAACATATAGTTTGTACTTAATATATGCAAGGGAGATATGAATTAAGAATTTAAAAAACCTCCCCGGTCATCGAGGAGGTTTTTGTGTTTGTGTTTTAGCGTTTGGAGTATTGTGGAGCTTTTCTGGCCTTATGCAGACCGTATTTCTTTCTTTCCTTCATACGTGGATCGCGAGTAAGAAAACCATTTCTTCTTAACAATGTTCTCATATCCGGATCAGCTTCTACCAGTGCCCGAGCTATACCAAGCTGGACAGCACCTGCCTGACCAGTTACTCCACCACCATGTACGCGGCAGAATACATCAAACCGCCCTACCATATCGCTAACTACCAGAGGTTGCTGGACGATCAGGCGGCTGGTCTGATTAGGAAAGAAGTCCTCAAAACTTCTGTTATTTATGGTAATTGTGCCATCCCCAGGAACTAATCTAACCCTGGCGACAGCTTTCTTTCTTCTTCCGGTTCCCCAGTATTGTACCTTTGCCATTACGACCCTCCTTAACCTCTTAATTCATAGACTATCGGTTTTTGTGCCTGGTGAGGATGAGTATCCCCCCGGTAAACCTTAAGCTTTTTTATCATTTTAGCTCCTAGACGATTTTTAGGTAACATGCCTTTAACCGCTATTTCTACAGCCTTTTCCGGTTTCTTTTGCATTAAATCACGATAGCTCGTTTCCTTTAAACCACCAGGATAACCGGAATGTCGGCGATACTTCTTCTGGTCAAGCTTGTTGCCGGTAAGCTGAATTTTATCTGCATTAATAACAATGACGAAATCACCAGTATCAACATGTGGGGTATAAGTAGGCTTATGTTTTCCCCGTAAAATGGCGGCAACTTCAGAAGATAATCTGCCCAGAGTTTGGTTCGTAGCATCTATAACATACCAGGAGCGTACTATTTCCCCGGGCTTAGCCATATACGTTTTCACGTCTTTCCCTCCTGTATCTAACAAATCCATTTCTTGCCCCTTATCCAGACCTGTTAACGGGGCAGGAAACAGGCATAGATATAGAGACTGCCTTTTAATAATAGCCAAATCAACCTGCCCTTGTCAATAAAACCCGGAAGCTTTTTTATTAATATTCTACTGCCATTAAATAAAGCCCCTGGGGAGGGGCGGTAGGACCGGCCCGAGAACGATCTTGGGCGGCGATTATTTCTTTTATAGTTTCGGGGCAATAACTACCTCGCCCGATTTCTAATAGAGTGCCCATAATAATTCGTATCATATTATATAGAAAACCATCTGCCTGAATCTCTAAACGCAGGAAAGGCTTCTCCTCTATTAAATTACATCGAAATACACTACGCTCGAATGTTTTGACACTGGAACCACTGGCACAAAAAGATTTAAAATTATGCCTTCCTTCCAGTAACTTACAAGCTGTTTGCATAGCTACTATATTCAGGGAATCCGTATTATGTAGAGCATAATTACGATAAAATATACTGCCTTTATTTTGCCGGTAAATTATATAATGATAAGTTTTACTTAAAGCATCATAACGCGGGTTGAAAAAAGGACTACACTCACTACTCTCGATAATTTGAATATCTGCTGGTAAAAAACTATTAAGGGCAAAATGCCATTTATCTTCAGGGATACTCGAATGCGTATCAAAGGCAATAACCTGCCCTAGCGCATGAACCCCAGAATCGGTACGACCAGCACATATAATAGATGCTTCCTCGCCAGTAAGGCGCTTTATGCCATTTTCCAGTTCCGCCTGTATAGTATTTGCATTATGTTGGATTTGGAAACCATGATACCTGCTACCATCATACTCTACCGTCATTCTAATCCTGGCCAAATGCATCCTCCTTAAGTTCCAGTGATATTCAAATTGTTAAATCGCCAGTTTTAGTACTTCATTAACAGCCGTCCAGTCCTCCCGTAGTGCTTCTGTTCCCATCAGGGTACCAATATGTCCACCCTCAGTTAAAACCTCTACCACGTCCTCCTTGGGAGTACTTACGTAATCTTTTAAAGCAAAGGCCTGAGCCGGGGGAGTAATGTGGTCCCTTTTGCCGGCCATTATTATTACCGGGCAAGTAATGTTACGCAAATCTACCGGACGGCCGTCCAGTTTGAAACTACCAGGTTTGGTAAGATTATTCTCCTTAAATATATTTTTAATAATATCGAGATAAAACTTACCGGGCATCATTTGGGTGTATTCATACCAATTTTCAAAGTGGAGGAAACGTCTGATTCCATCCTCGTCATTTTCTTTAATCATCTCCCACAGGCGAAAGTATTTACGCACATAATGTTCTTCAGCTTGCATATTTTTAAACCCCATCAGAATATATTCACCTGACATCAACCCGTTGTGGGTAGCTACCAGGAACTCGAAGAATTCCATTGGTAATTGAGCATTATCTACTATATCGGAAGGAGCAGCATAGACATCTATAGGTGCTGCCGCGGTAACTAGAGTAGATATTTTATCCTGAAATAAAGATGTGTAAATACTGGCCTGCCAGCCTCCCTGGCATTGTCCCACTAAATGTATTTTATAAATGCCGGTACGCTCACGGACTTGTTCTACCGCTTCGTCAGTTAAGCGAATAATGTCAGCCATGCCCAAATCTTTATGCTCCGGGGCAGCGGAAATCCATTGAGCCACATAGACATCATAACCATAACGCTGAAAAACCCGGACCAGGCTCTGTGCTGGTGAGTAATCAGCTAAATTAGAATGATGCCCGGCCTGAGGTGGCAAAATTAATACCGGTCGTTTACCGTCACTTTGCCAACGACCAGGGAAATGACGAAGACACAAGGT
>DUMX01000024.1 GCA_012839665.1 Gelria sp. | reverse complement strand
ATAACCGCTAACGTATGTTTTCTTCTCATATTTCGTCACCTCCCAGCATGTGAGAGAGAGAGCCCCCCGGTGGTACCATAGGATAAACATCGGCTTCCCTTTCCACCATAATATCCAATATTACCGGTCGGTCAGTCACTTGCAAAGCTTGTTCTAAAGCCTGATCCAGTTCACTTTCCCGGTTTACCCTCAGACCAACAGCCCCATAGGCTTCGGCCAACTTCACAAAATCCGGTTGATAGCTCATATCGGTATAGGAATAACGACCTCCATAAAAAAGACCCTGCCACTGTCTGACCATCCCCAAAAACTGATTATTTAGTATGCAAACTATAACGGGTAATTCATACTGTACTGCAGTGGCCAATTCCTGTATGTTCATTTGAATACTGCCATCGCCAGCTATATCGATAACCGGAAGGTCAGGTCGGCCAATCTTAGCCCCGATAGCGGCGGGAAGGCCATAACCCATGGTTCCTAATCCCCCGGAGGTTAGAAAAGTACGGGGATGTTCAAATTTGTAATACTGGGCTGCCCACATCTGGTTCTGTCCCACTTCAGTAGTGATAATAGCATTACCGCGAGTAAGGTCATATATCTTCTCGATAACGTTCTGGGGCATCACGCAACCCTCACTGGATGTACCGTAGCGTAAAGGAAACTCTTTTTTCCAGCGGTCAATAGTCTGGTGCCATTCCCAAAATTCAGGAACTTCATCCAGGCGCTGATTAATGCCGTGTAGTATTTCCTTTACCTGTCCGACAATAGGAACATCAACATTTACATTTTTACCAATTTCGGCAGCATCTATGTCTATATGAATTACTCGGGCATGGGGAGCAAAGGTAGCAATGTTGCCAGTAACTCGGTCATCAAACCGTACCCCTATCGCAATCAACAGGTCAGACTCGCTGATAGCATAATTGGCATAACGAGTTCCATGCATACCCAGCATACCCAGGCTAAGATAATTATTACCGGGGAAAACACCCATTCCCATTAAAGTGGTAGTAACCGGAATTTTGCGCTTCTGGGCTAATTCTCTTAACTCGTCCGCAGCATTAGAAGAGATAACTCCTCCACCAGCATAAATAACCGGGCGTTTGGCGTTTTTAATCAACTCCACGGCAGCAACCACCTGACCGGAATTAAACCCCTTTATAACCCGGTAACCACGCAAGTTAACTTCCACTTTTTCCGGCTTGTAGTCTATGCTCCGTTCCATGACATCTCTGGGCAAGTCTACTACCACCGGACCGGGGCGATTAGTAGTGGCAATGTAAATGGCCTCTTTTACAATTCGAGCCACGTCTTCGGTCCTTTCCACCACGTAATTATGTTTGGTTATGGGCATGGTAATACCAGTTATGTCAGCTTCCTGAAAGGCATCCCGCCCTATTAAAGGAGTTCCCACCTGTCCGGTAAAACAGACTAAGGGAATAGAATCCATATAAGCGGTGGCAATACCAGTAACCAAATTAGTTGCTCCCGGACCTGAAGTTGCTATGCAAACTCCTACCTTTCCTGTTGCCCGTGCATAACCATCAGCAGCATGAGCTACCCCCTGTTCATGACGACCCAGGATATGGCGGATACTGGACTCAAACAACGCATCATAGATAGGAAGAACCGCCCCCCCAGGATAACCGAATACAGTGTCAACACCTTCTTCTTGCAAACATCGTAGTAATATCTCTGCTCCCTTTAACTGCACCTGAATTCACCTCAATTTATAATTTTAAAATTAATTCTTAAGTAGCACGTAATCTGTAGGGGCGGACCCATGTGTCCGCCCGCGGGTTGCAGTGGTCGGCCGGGCAGATACATTGTAGGGGCAGACCCGTGTATCT
>DUMX01000271.1 GCA_012839665.1 Gelria sp. | reverse complement strand
GCCTTGGTTTTTGCCAAATTTCCCTTGGAATCCTGATATTCGACCTCCCGCTCTACGCCTGTGGTGTTCTCCAAGTTACACACAACTTTCAAATGTCCACTTTTCCCATAGATACTTGATGGTTTAACTTTTTTACCATCTAGATAATAATCGACCTGAACGCTGACCGGCATTTCTACTTTCGGTATTTCTTTCTTGTCAATACTGGCCAGATAGTATAAATCTTCTGAAGAAGTAGCGTCTTTTAAAGTAGTTTTAACGCTCAAACTATTATCCTTTT
Organism: Gelria sp.; assembly: GCA_012839665.1. Taxonomy (GTDB): domain Bacteria; phylum Bacillota; class Syntrophomonadia; order Syntrophomonadales; family Syntrophomonadaceae; genus UBA4844. The sequence goes on along the minus strand of DUMX01000271.1, from coordinate 5,895 downwards.
GTTCAATTTTCTGCGTACTGTACAAGTTTCTTACCGAGGTTACGCTGTAGTTTTTACCATCTTCTATGGTTGAAACGCCCCCGCCGGCAATATACAGATTATTTAGCACCTGTATACTCTCTATTTGCCCGTTGTCTCCCAATTGGGTAATGACCAGTTCGTTGTCCTGGATAACTCCCGAACTACTACTCTGTCCATAAACTCCGGCCACCGGTGCTAAAACCAGCATCATCACCGTCAAGAGGATTATAAAAGTTCTAAACTTACTGCGTTTCAACAAATCTTATCCCCCCTTTCCCCTGCTTACTGATTTACTGCCATTGCAATCTTCATTACCAGGAGCGACATAAAGAGTCCCAGCAATAAAGATACGCTGACTCCTACAGCAGCCGGTAACGCCAAGGTTGCCATAGCTGTAGTGTTAGTAGTATAAGTGCCAAACACTGCAGCTAAATAAGCTGCCCACCCTAGAAACATAGCATCTATACGCATACCTGTGGTAGATATTAATACCAGCAGGAAAAGCGACACACCTGAAACAAGAGCAACAAATAGCAGATTATCCGGTGGCAGGGGCATTTTAGCTGCCAGCATTATCATACCAGCCAATGCTACAACCACCCCTATCAACAAGGCAATAGCAGTTTTCAAATAGTCTCCCAGGGGTCCCAGTACTGTAAACATAGCCATTGCTATTGCCGCCATATAGAATGCACTGGCCCCCAGATAGTCTTGTAATAGAACGAATATTGTGAATAATATTGCTACAAGGAAGCCAAGACCGATAACCTTTTTCATCATTTCACCTCCCTCGTCGAAATTTTGCGAAAATTGGTACAATTAAGCTGCAAATGTTGATAAGAATGTTCGAGAAGCAGAAATAGTTTAATGGAAGTGTTAGTACAGATATGATGTGATTAATAGAATAATCATTTAAAGATGATTGTAATTAATATGAAGGATAAAAACAGTAAATTACTAATATCTGGAGTGCCTTAAATAAGGCACTCCAATTGTCTACAGCTCATAAAGCTGTTTCTCGTCAATAAACTTTATCCCCTTTTCTTTAAAAGTAGAACACGCTTTATCTATATCCTCTACTTTAAAAACTACCAGAGCATCGTTTTCCGCTGTACCCAAAAAAGCATATAAATACTCAATATTAAGGTTAGCTTCCGACATTTGCTCCAGTACCGCCGCCAAACCTCCAGGTGTATCAGATACCTGAACAGCTATAACCTCAGTTTCGCTAACCGTAAAGCCGGCATCCTTTAGTATGCGGTAGGCCCGGGCCGGGTCGTTAACAATAATACGTAGAATTCCAAAATCGGATGTATCGGCAATGGAGAGGGCTCTGATGTTTATTCCAGCATCCCCGAGAACTCGGGTAACATGGGAGAGACGGCCTGCCTTATTTTCTAGAAAAACTGATATTTGTTTGGCCATATTGTCTACCTCCTTAAATATTTCTTCTATCAATAACTCTCTTTGCCTTGCCTTCGCTTCTTTCTATAGACTTGGGTTCTACCAGGCGAATTCTGGCGTTGACACCCAGTGCACTTTCCATCTCTTTAGTAATTATAGCACCTAATTCTTCCAGTTTTCTAACTTCATCACTAAAAAGCTGCTCGGAGACTTCCACCTGCACTTCTAGTTGGTCTAGATTGTCTTTGCGGTCAACAATTAACAGGTAATGTGGTTCTACGCCGGGTATATTTAATAGTACGCTTTCTACCATAGAGGGGAAAACGTTTACTCCCCTGATTATTACCATATCATCCGACCGCCCCAGGACCTTTTGCATCCTGACATGGGTCCGGCCACAATCACATGGACTTTTATCAAGGCTGGTTAAATCTCGGGTACGATAACGTATAATAGGTAAAGCCTCTTTGCTTATAGTAGTTATGACCAATTCTCCCTGACTACCATCATCTAAAACTTGTTCACTAACGGGGTCAATCACTTCTACCAGGAAATGGTCTTCGGCAATATGCAACCCCTGCTTGCTGGCACATTCTATAGCTACCCCTGGTCCAATAATCTCGCTTAATCCGTAAATATCATAGGCATCAATTTCTAATTTATTCTCAATTTCCCTACGCATGTTTTCAGACCAGGGTTCAGCACCAAATATACCTGCCCTTAGTTTCAGGTCAACTGGCTTTATCGCCATTTCTTCCATAACTTCATACATAAATAAGGCATAAGAGGGTGTACAGGTTAATACCGTAGTTCCGAAGTCCTGCATCAGCATTATCTGTCTCCTGGTGTTGCCACCAGAACTGGGTATTACCGAAGCAGCTATCTTTTCAGCCCCATAATGAACACCTAACCCCCCGGTAAATAACCCATATCCATAAGCATTTTGAATTACTGAATAACGGGTTGCCCCTGCACTGGTAAGGGCTCGAGCCATTAATTCTGACCAGATATCAATATCCTTTTTAGAATAGCCAACTACAGTAGGTTTACCGGTAGTACCTGAAGAGGAATGAATTCTCACTACCTCACTCATGGGCAGAGCAAACAAACCAAATGGGTAATTATCTCGTAAATCCTGTTTGGTAGTAAAGGGTAGTTTCTGTAAATCCCTCAGAGTTTTGATATCTTCAGGTTTAACTCCAGCCTGATCCATTTTGTTTCTATAAGCAGGAACAAAAGCATAAACCCGATAAACTGTTTCCTTCAACCTTCTAAGCTGAAGTTCTTCCAGTTCTTTACGGGACATACATTCTTTTTCTTTATCCCAGTATAACATTCATTCTACCTCCTTCAGTGTTTTTCCTGCAAGTAAGTCAAATATTTACATAAATTTAGCAGGGGACATTTACTGCAATGGGGTCTGTTCTTCTTGCAATAAATGGCGCCAACTCCTACCAGCAGTGCATGATATTCATTATAGATGTAGTGTTCAGGGGGTACCTGGCTCTGTAAATATCTTTGCATTTCCTGGTAAGAGATGTCTTCATCTCCATACCACCATCCTCTGGGTCCGAAGTGTTCCAACATAGTATGGTATATTTGCATAATCAAATTCTGATTTGGTCGCATTTACTTCTCTCCCTTGCCCTATTCTTAAACCAGTAGGTCGTTAATAACTACCGAAGCCAGAAGTAAGCCGGCAGTAGCCGGAACCGTAACTATGCTTCCCAATTCGGTATTGTCATCAGCCGGTTTAAGTGGTGGCTCCAGGGAAAACACCACCTTGAATCCTGAGTATATGTTTTCTTTATGCAATTTCCTTCTTAAGCGGCGTGCCATAGGACAAACCTGGCTATCCTTAATATCCGCTACTCTCAACATACCGGGGTCAAGTCTAAGTGCTGCACCCATGGAACTTACTATGGGAATATTATTCTCTAGGCAGGATTTAATGAGATGAATCTTATCAGGTAGGGAATCAATAGCATCTATAACATAATCGGGCTCTTCCGCTAAAATCTGATTACTAGTCTGGTGGTTATATCTACAGATATGTTTAGAAATTTTTAGCATCGGATTTATATCATGTAAACGGGTAGCTACCACATCAGTTTTATATTGACCCAAGGTAGAATGTAGTGCCAGAAGTTGACGATTAATATTGCTGGTTTCAATCTGGTCAGCATCAACTACAATTATCGTCCCTACACCGCAACGGGCTATAGCCTCTACAGCATAAGAACCTACTCCACCCAGACCTATAACTGCCACTGAGCTTTGCTGTAATTTTCTAATCCCTTCATTGCCAAGTAATGCTGCCGTCCTGGAAAACACTTCCTGCATCAAATATACCACCATTTTCGGAAGTCTGATATCAGAAGTCAGATATCGAAAGTCGGAAAAGCAAAACCCCACCGAGCCGTGGTGCCGTAGTTTAAACCTGCGTCGCAGGTGGGTACCCTCCTGTGCGATTAATGTTTCCCACCATATTCGTGGGTATACAGCCTCGCACAGAGGCAGGTTCCCTGGTTTTTGGTGTTGGCAAAAACTTAACGGCTAATCACACGTACACAGCAGGGGTTTTAAGATTTTTGTAGTTTACTTTTGCTAACTAAAATATAGCACAGATTAAATACTTCTTCAAGAAGCTACTATACACCATTTCTGGCATTTATGTTTACTTATTTCTTATCTTCAGAGCCAGCTCCCGCAGTTGCCTGGTACTTACCCCAGAAGGCGCCTCAGTCATGAGACAGGAGGCACTCTGGGTTTTAGGAAAAGCAATAACGTCGCGGATGCTATGCCTACCCGACATTATCATTAGTAAGCGATCAATACCAAATGCTATACCGCCATGGGGAGGAGTGCCATACTGGAAGGCTTCCAGCATAAAACCGAATTTTTCCTCAACTTCTTCCGGGCCTAAGCCTAATAATGTGAACATTTTTTCCTGCCAGTCCCGACGGTGTATTCTAATACTTCCCCCTCCGATTTCAGTGCCATTAAGGACCAGGTCATAGGCACGGGCCTTAACCTCATCAGGGTGCTTATCAAGCAAATCAAAATCTTCTACCCGAGGCGAAGTAAAGGGATGGTGTACTGCTACATAGCGTTTCTCTTCTGCATCATATTCCACCAGGGGAAAATCTACCACCCAAACAAAATTTAATTTGTTTTCATCTATAAACCCAAGCCGGTTACCTAGCTCTAAACGCAAGTTACCCAAAACCCGAGCTGCTACATCGGCACTGTCGGCAGCAAAAAGCAGTAAGTCACCAGGTTCAGCTCCCACCGTCGTAAGTATTTGCTGCATTTTCTCCTCACTAAAAAACTTAGTTATAGGAGATTTCAATTCATTTTCCCCCACCACTATCCAAGCCATGCCCCGGGCACCATGTTCTACTGCCAGGTCACCCAGTTCATCTATCTCCCGCCGGGTAAAGGAGCCACAAGTTTTAGCATTAAGTACCCGTACTACTCCACCAGATTGAACTGCCGAATAAAAAACCTTAAATTCTGCATCCTTAACAATTTCGCTGATATCCTTAATTTCCAGGCCAAAACGTAAATCGGGATGGTCACTACCATATTTCTCCATAGCTTCGTCATAAGACAGGCGTGGAAAAGGTGTACTAACCTGTTGAGAAGTTGCACCTGCAAAAATCTCCTGCATTAGTTGCTCTATCAGAGTAAAGATATCTTCCTCATCGACAAAAGACATTTCCATATCTAGTTGGGTAAATTCCGGCTGGCGATCAGCCCTTAAGTCTTCATCTCTGAAACAACGGGCAATCTGGAAATACCTTTCCATACCTGCCACCATAAGAAGTTGCTTAAATATCTGCGGTGACTGTGGCAGAGCAAAAAATTGCCCCGGGTGAACCCGGCTGGGAACCAGGTAATCTCTCGCCCCTTCGGGAGTACTTTTAGTAAGTATAGGAGTTTCTATTTCCAAAAAACCATTACTATCAAGAAAATCGCGCATTATTTTTATAACCCGGTGCCGTAGCATTAGATTGTCTCTCATTTCAGGACGACGTAAATCCAAATAACGGTATTTCAACCTCAGGGTTTCATCTACTTCGATGCCGTCTTCAATATAGAAAGGTGGGGTACGAGCAGCACTAAAAACCTCCATTTTTTCTACATAGATTTCTATTTTGCCTGTTTTCAGATTAGGATTTTCAGTTTCTTGAGGTCTCCGACAAACTTTACCCTTAACTGCTACCACGTATTCACTACGTACCTGTTCAGCCAGGTGAAAGGCTTCCTCGTTTACCTCTGGACTAAAGACAATCTGGATTAACCCGGAACGATCCCGTAAATCAATAAATATAAGACCTCCATGATCTCTCCTGCCATCTATCCAACCGTTAAGGGTTATTATTTCACCTATGTTATCTATATCAAGTTCTGTCGCCCTGTGAGTTCTTTTCATCTACCCGTTTCCTCCTCTAAGCTTGGCCAGTC
>DUMX01000023.1 GCA_012839665.1 Gelria sp. | reverse complement strand
CGGAGCATACGGCAACCACGAATGAAAATGTAGTGGTCGGCCGGGCAGACACACGGGTCTGCCCCTACAAAAACTACATAAATCCGCATCCTTAAAAATTAAAAAATTCAGTGTTTTTCATAGTTTTCCCCCTACGGGGACACGGATGTACCTATCGGTACTATTAAGGTGGCAGTGTCCTTCAGTGTCTAATCCCCGTCTATTTCCTTATTAATTATTCCTAGGACTTGCAATCAATGTGAATTTTAGTACAATATAGAAAGGGTATATACTTTTTAATTGAATCTATAGGACATGATGCGGCCTTACTTAATTGTCCCTGCCTGTCATCCGGGCAGGGAAATTTTTATTTTATACAATTCTTAATTCAAACCCACTGTTTTTTTACCGTATTTACTAATATGCAGATAATTAAGGTTTTTACAGTACAGTTCGGGATATAATTGGTATATAACTTGCCATAGGCAGGGTATTTTAAGTACAATTTAGATTATATAAACAGGCTTTATTTTTATACTCACACGAGTATATGAGGAGGTTAACTAATAATGTCAGCACAGAACTTACCCAGTGTTTACGACCCGGGTAGTGTCGAAGGGAAATGGTATGAGTATTGGAAAGGAAATAATTATTTTGCTCCCAGTGATGACTATAGCAAAAAACCTTTTTCCATAGTCATGCCCCCACCCAATGTAACTGGTTCATTACACCTGGGACATGCACTGGATAATACCCTACAGGATATATTAACTCGTTGGCGCCGGATGCAGGGCTATAATGTCCTGTGGCTTCCTGGAACTGACCATGCCGGTATTGCTACCCAGGCTCGGGTGGAAGAAGCATTGGCCGAGGAAGGTTTGAACAAATATGACCTGGGGCGCGAGAAATTCCTGGAACGGGTATGGGAATGGAAGCATCTTTACGGCGACCGTATAACCAGCCAGTTAAGCTTGATGGGTTCTTCCTGCGACTGGAGTCGGGAGCGGTTTACTATGGATGAAAATTGTTCTCGTGCAGTCCGCGAGGTTTTTGTCAACCTTTACGAAAAGGGATTGATTTATCAGGGGGATTACATAATTAACTGGTGTCCCCGTTGCCATACTGCTATTTCTGATATAGAGGTGGAACACGAGGATAGTGAAGGACATCTATGGTATATTAAATATCCGGTAGAGGGTGAAGACGAATTTTTAGTAGTAGCCACTACGCGTCCGGAAACTATGCTGGGTGATACCGGGGTGGCAGTTCATCCGGAGGATAAGCGTTATACTCATTTATTGGGTAAGAACGTAATTTTACCCCTGGTTAACCGGGTAATTCCTATTTTTGCTGATTCCTATGTGGAAAAAGAATTTGGTACCGGCGCGGTTAAGGTTACTCCAGCTCATGACCCTAACGATTTTGAAATGGGACTACGCCATAACCTGGAGCAGGTGGTGGTTATAGATAATCATGGCCTCATGAGTGAAGATGCCGGGTCTTATCAGGGCCTGGAGCGTTATGAATGTCGCCGCCAGATTGTTGCTGATCTTAAAGAGCAGGGTTTTCTCATTAAGGTAGAAGATATACAGCATGCGGTGGGGCACTGCCAGCGCTGTGACACCATAATCGAACCTTTGGTATCAAAACAGTGGTTTGTGCGCATGAAACCTCTGGCCGAGCCGGCTATAGAGCGGGTTTTAAATGGAGAAATTCGCTTCGTGCCTGAACGTTTTACTAAAATATATATAAACTGGATGGAAAACATCAGGGATTGGTGTATATCCCGGCAATTATGGTGGGGCCACCGTATACCGGTATGGTACTGTCAAAACTGTGAAGAAATAATCTGCAGTAAAACTGACCCGGAGTATTGTCCCTCTTGCCAGTCTGGTGATTTACAGCAGGATGAGGATGTCCTGGACACGTGGTTTTCCAGTGCATTGTGGCCTTTTTCTACCCTGGGTTGGCCGGAGTCAACTTCGGACCTGGATTATTTTTATCCTACTACGGTACTGGTAACCGGGCGGGATATTATTTTCTTCTGGGTTGCCCGCATGATATTTTCCGGGATTGAGCATACAGGTAAAGTGCCTTTTTATGATGTTAATATTCATGGTCTAATTCTGGATGGTCAGGGTCGTAAGATGAGCAAATCACTGGATAACGGTATCGACCCTATCGAGGTAATTGATAAATATGGAGCTGATACCTTAAGGTTTTCTCTGATTACCGGGGTTACACCAGGTAATGATGTACGTTTCCATTGGGAAAAGGTAGAGAACACCAGAAATTTTGCCAATAAGATTTGGAATGCCTCTCGCTTTGTTATTATGAACCTGGAGGGTTACGAAAAAATAAAGGTTAACCCTGATGAATATACTCTGGCGGACCGTTGGATAATTTCTCGATTAAACCAGAGAGCTGAGGAAGTTAACAATCTGCTGGAAGGCTATGATTTAGGTGAGGCTGCCAAAGTATTGTATGATTTCATTTGGGATGAATTCTGTGACTGGTATATTGAATTGGTCAAACCTCGCCTGAGTGATTCAGGCAGCAAAGCGGAAAAACTGATAGCGCAAAATGTTTTAGTAGAGACCTTAACTGGCATATTAAGATTACTTCACCCCTTCATGCCTTTTATTACCGAAGAAATTTATCACTATCTGCCCGGCCATAGTGAGACTATAATGCTGGATCCCTGGCCGGCAAAGGATGATAAGCGGATATGGGAGTTTTCCCTGGAAGAGATGCAGCAGATAATGAACGTTATTCGCGCTTTGCGTAATATTAGAGCCGAGTTTAACGTATCCCCGGGTAAGCAAATTAAAACGGTGTTGGTAGCGAATGATGACACCTACCGACAGGTTTTCACGGCCAACCAGTCTTATATTAAACTGATGGCCCGGGTTGAGGAAATGGAAATAGTAAGGGAGTTGAATCAAAAGCCGGCTCAGGCAGTGTCTGCACTTACCTCCCAGGCGGAGTTATATGTACCTCTGGAGGGAGTTATTGATATTGACAAAGAAATTGCCCGTTTGGAAAAAGATTTAAAGGCAGCGTCAAAAGAACTGGATCGGGCTGAAGGTAAGCTAAATAATCAGAACTTTCTTTCGCGGGCTCCCCAGGAGGTTATTGAGAAAGAAAAGGGTAAAGCTGAAGAAGCTAAAACCAGGAAAGAGGGTATTCTGCAACGTCTAGAGATTTTGAAACAAGCTTAGTCCAATATTTAGCTCGTATAACTAAGCCCGGGCTCATACCCGGGCTTAAACGCATTAAAACATTATTAAAGGTTATGGGGAATCCGGAGCAAGATTATCCTAGCATTCATATTGCTGGTACCAATGGTAAGGGCTCGGTGGCATTAATAATTTCCACTATCTTGCATCAGGCCGGATATCGGGTGGGGCGTTTTATTTCGCCCCATATTCATTCTTTTCGGGAAAGATTTAATGTTAATAACCAGGAAATAAAGGAAGATATACTGCTGGAATATCTGCATAAAATAGAATGGAACCTGGAAAAAATGTGTCAGCAGGGTTATGACCGGGTTACCGAATTTGAATTACTTACTGCTATTGCCCTGCAGTATTTCAGGGATAGTGAAGTAGATATAGCGGTGTTAGAAACGGGTATGGGAGGAATTTACGACTCTACCAATGTGGTTTCACCATTATTATCTATTATTACTAGTATTGATTATGAGCACCAGTCTTATTTAGGGAACAGCCTGGAGGAGATAGCTTGGAATAAAGCTGGAATAATTAAGCCTGGAGTTCCGGTGGTAGTTGGGAATATGGATGCTGCCGCACTTCAGGTTATACAAGCTGGAGCTGACCGCCAGGGTGCCAGACTTTTCCCGGCCTCTCTTTGTCAGGTGAAACGCCGGGGTAATCCTGACATGGGAGGGCAGGAACTGGATATCAAGTGTTCAGGTATAGAAATAGAAAAGGTCTTTTTTTCTCTTCTGGGGGATTTTCAGTTGCAAAATCTGGCAGTAGCCTTAACCTCACTAATGGTACTTAAACAGCAGGGTTACAGTATTAATAGTGAACATATCATAAAGGCACTACCCAGCCTGAAGCATCCTGGTCGGATGGAACTAATCAGCAGCAATCCTCCCATTATTCTGGATGTTGCCCATAATCTCCAGGCGGCCAGAGAATTAGCTTACTCGCTTAAAAATCTTTTTCCCAATCAGCAACGTATAATGGTCTGTGGGATGCTAGATGACAAGGACAGTATGTCAATTTTGCGGGAACTGGGGGATAACTGCCGGGCTTGTGTAATTACCAGACCCGTGAACCAGCGTGGGTTACACTGGCAGCGGGTAGTAGAGCAATGGCGGCTTTTATATCCGGAGAAAGAAGTTTTAATACAGGAGGATGTAGAAGAGGCAGTAAAAATCGGTATTAGCCTGATGGAGGCGGAAGAGTACTTACTGCTGGCAGGGTCATTTTATATTCTGGACCGTGCCCGTAGATATTTAATAACTACTTAAGCTATTGTTAACACATTCTTAACACAGGGGTAAACTTAATAGGTGGTATAATTAAAAAAAGGTATCTTGTATACATTACAAGGAGGTATCCGGCTTGTCTTTCAGACTAAAGCCACGGGATGATAAGTTTTTTAAATACTTTAATGATTTAGCTAATGCAATATGTGAAGCCTCTTTGATATTAAAAAGTTTTTTAGAAAGCCACTGTGACCCCGCCATTAACCTGGATAAGATAAATGAAGTGGAAGAACGTGGTGACTTTATTTTATCCGAAGTTATGAAACGGATAAACAGCTCTTTCATTACCCCTTTTGACCGGGAGGACATATTAATGTTAGCTCGGGAACTTAACAATGTTGTAGATCACGTACAGGGCACTATGGAAAAAATAGTGATTTACAAGGTGGGAGAACCGGGCGAAGGTTATGTTTTTAAAATGGTCCAGGTATTAGAGGAGGCTTCCCATGAAATAAAGAACGCTGTAGGTAAATTACCCAACGTACGAAATAAAAGCAGTGAAATCATCGATTCATGCGATAAAATCCGTTCTTTTGAGCATGAAGGGGACTACCTCTACCGGGCAAGTATAGCTCTTCTGTTTGAAAACACCCAGGATGTTATTGACATTATTAAGTGGAAAGAAATATACGAGCATCTCGAAACTACATTGGATCATTGTGAAAATGTTAGTAACATTTTAAAGGGAGTAGCCATTAAGTATGTATAGTATGGGGATAATCGTTGTAGTAATAATTCTAGCACTAGCTTTTGACTATGTTAACGGTTTCCACGATACTGCTAATGCGATAGCCACATCTGTTTCCACCAAAGCCCTTTCCCCACGTACCGCTATTGTTATTGCTGCCACCTTAAATTTTTTAGGAGCCTTAAGTGGTACAGCAGTAGCCGAGACCATAGGTAAAAATATTGTAGCTCCTGATATGGTTACCCCGTTAGTTATTATTAGTGCACTGGCAGGTGCCATATTTTGGAACTTATTTACCTGGCGCTTCGGTATTCCCAGTAGTTCATCCCATGCCCTTATTGGGGGCTTAATTGGGGGTGTAATTGCTGGTTTTGGAGCCAGTTTTGTTAACTGGTATGGTTTTTTAGTAATTTTAAGTGGCCTTATTTTTGCTCCCATAATAGGATTAGTTGCTGGAAGCCTGGTTATGACCATACTCTTCTGGGTATTTAAGGGGACCTCGCCTGCACGGATTAATAACAAATTTCGAAAATTGCAGGTGGTTTCTGCCTGTATGGCTTCATTTGCTCATGGTTCCAACGATGCTCAAAAGACTATGGGCGTAATTACTATGATACTGGTAAGTAGCAGTTTGATTAGTACTTTCCAGGTTCCTCTCTGGGTAAAAATAGCTTGTGCCACTGCTATGGCGGCTGGTACTGCAGCAGGTGGTTGGCGTATTATTCGCACTATGGGAGGAAAAATTTTTCGGATTGAGCCTATAAATGGATTTGCTGCTGATTTTACTTCGGCAGTAGTAATTTATACCGCCAGTCACTTTGGTGCTCCGGTTAGTACTACCCATGTAGTATCTTCTTCAATTATGGGTGTAGGAGCAGCCAAAAGGTTTAAGGGAGTCCGCTGGAATATAGCTCGCCAGATAGTCATCGCCTGGTTTGTAACCATTCCTTCATCTGCACTGGTGTCAATTCTTGTTTACAAAATGCTAACACTATTAGTATAATTAGGGTTAACTGTTTATAGCACATAGCGATAGTATATGCGCTACTTTTGTCGCGTACTTTTTTACAAGGTGATAAGATAACATATGAAGGACGATTCTACTGTAAAAATCCCTATTCCAATGAACTAGATTTATTACTTTTTGCAGTAGAACCAAAGAGATATAAAATATAAAGGGGTAAGGGATTTGAAAGTATATAAAATTCCTGAAGCTACGGTAATGAGGCTCTCGATTTATTCGCGTTATTTGCATCAACTTAAGGGCGAGAACGTGGAAACTATTTCCTCGGGAGAGATTGCTCATGGGGTTGGAGTCAGTTCCGCTCAAGTACGTAAAGACCTGGCTTACTTTGGAGAATTCGGGACCCGGGGGGTAGGGTACAAAGTACAAGAGCTTTATGGGCACCTGATGAAAATTTTGGGACTGGACCGTAATTGGAATATCATTATTATTGGAGCTGGTAAGCTGGGGTCGGCTTTAGCACTTTACCAGGGCTTTGCTGATCGCGGTTTTCATATTAGTGCAATTCTTGATATTGACCCGGAACGAATAGGAAACAAACTGGGTGAATTAAAGATTGAAAAGCTAGAATTACTGGATGAAAAAGTAAAAGGGTCTAACGCCAGTATTGGTGTAGTGACAGTACCGGCTGAGGTAGCCCAGGATGTAACTGATAAATTGGTGAATGCAGGTGTTACAGCCATCCTTAACTTCTCACCTCGGGTTTTAAGGGTTCCCAATGATATTATTCTCCGCAATGTTGACCTATCAGTAAACCTTGAGGTTTTAAGCTTTAATTTGGCCTACAATAAATAAACTAATAGGAAAATAGACGGGGGAATAGACGCGGAACAAAAAAGCACTTATTGAACTGTCCCCTCACTCCTCATGTCTCACTCTAAACAGTTAATCAAGTTCATAAATTCAAAGTTATTTATGCGACAACTTTATTACTAACGCGTATTTTCATCGAAAGGAGGAGAGGGCTTCTGATGGGAGTTTTCTCCTCCTTTATCTAACTTGTTTTTAACTATCACTAATGCTAAACTTGAAAAAACAAAAGCTTTGAGGTATTAGTTTTTTGAAAGAGATTATATTGGCATCTGGTTCCCCACGGCGTCAAAGCCTGTTAAAGAATCTTGGTTTATGTTTTTCAACCATATCTACAGACATCGATGAAAGTTTCCTGTCCGATGAGTCTCCCCGTGATGCGGTTAGAAGAATAGCCAGGCTGAAGGCTGAAAGGGCTATTCCGGTATTAAAAGAGGATTGTATACTTATTACTGCCGATACTATTGTGGTTCTGGATGGACAGGTAATGGGGAAACCTGAAAATGGTGACGATGCTTTTAAGATGTTGATGAGGCTAAGCGGCCGTTGTCACGAGGTAATAACCGCTATCTGCCTGAGAACAGTGGGAGGCTATGAAGTTGAGGAGGAGACTACCCGGGTTTATTTTCGGTCTCTGTGTAAAGAGGAAATTTTAGCTTATATAGCCAGTGGTGAACCGGTGGATAAAGCCGGAGCTTATGGAATACAAGGACGAGGTGGGCTTCTAGTCGAAAAAATAGAAGGATGTTATTTTAATGTAGTGGGATTACCTATTAGCCGACTTTACCTTATGTTTAAAAAACATGGTGTAGACCTGTTGGAGGTGTAAGCCGGTGGGCGAATATTACGTATCTATAAAGGACATGCCCGAGAGCATGCGGCCTCGGGAAAAACTTATGCTTAAGGGAGAGACTGCCCTTAATGAGGTTGAGCTTTTAGCTATTGTACTGGGTGGGGGAACTAGAAAAATTAATGCTTTAGATTTGGCTATGCGGATATTAGGCCGGCACAAAAGTTTAAGACAGTTAAGAGAGGCCAGTTTAGAGGAACTGATGGAGATAAAAGGAGTAGGGCCGGCTAAAGCGGCGGGTATTAAAGCTGCCTTAGAATTAGGACGCCGGGCTGCCATAGATGCTCCTACAAAAACGTATATTAAATCTCCGGAGGACGCAATCAATGCCGCTGCCGGTGTGAATATGGAAGAGATGAGATATTTCGACCGGGAACATTTTCGGGTTATGTATTTAGATCGTAAGGGTGGATTATTAGTTATGGAGGATATATCCATAGGAGGACTACATAGCTCCATAGTGCACCCCCGGGAGGTATTTAAGACTGCGGTTAAGAAAAGTGCTGCTTCTATGATACTGGTTCATAATCATCCTAGTGGAGACCCGACTCCCAGCCGTGAGGATATCGATATAACTAATAGATTGATTGAAGCTGGTAAATTGATGGGCATAGAGGTTTTGGACCATGTGATAATAGGTGATAATACCTACTGTAGTTTAAAAGCCAGGGGATTAATTTGAAAATAAGGAGGAAACACGGTGTTTGGCAAAGACATGGGAATAGATCTAGGTACGGCCAATACTCTGGTTCACTTAAAGGCTAAGGGAGTAATACTTACAGAACCATCGGTGGTGGCTATACAAAATGATAGTGGCAGAGTTCTGGCTGTAGGTGATGAGGCCAAAAGGATGATAGGTCGTACCCCCGGTAATATTATTGCTATACGCCCTATGAAAGATGGTGTAATTGCTGATTTTGACGTTACGGAGGCAATGTTAAATTACTTCATCAATAAGGTGCTGGGGGCAAGAACTCCGTTTATGCGCCCCCGGGTTATTATAAGTATACCTACCGGATGTACCACGGTGGAAGAAAGAGCGGTAAAGGAAGCTGCTCTGCAGGCCGGGGCCAAAGAAGCTTATTTGATAGAGGAACCTATGGCGGCTGCTATAGGTGCCGGTTTACCTGTATATGAACCTACCGGAAATTTAATAGTGGACATTGGAGGCGGAACTACCGAGGTAGCGGTAATATCTTTGGGAGGTATAGTTACCGCCAAGTCAGTTCGGGTAGCTGGCGATAATATGGATGCAGATATTATGCAGCATCTTAAGAAGAATTATAATTTACTTATTGGTGAACGTACTGCTGAGGATATTAAAATCTCTATTGGTTCAGCTCTTTGGGATGGGGATGAAGAATATTACGAAGTACGAGGGCGCGATTTGGTAAGCGGCCTGCCTAAAACTATCAAGGTATCTTCACAAGAAATTCAAAATGCCCTGAAAGAGACAGTGGATCATATAATTGAGGGCATTAAGGTTTGTCTGGAAAAAACACCTCCGGAGTTAGCCTCAGATATAATTGATCGGGGTATCGTAATGGCTGGTGGCGGAGCTCTCTTAAAAGGGTTGGATAAGCTTATAAGTCAGGAAACTAATATTCCAGTTTATGCCTGTGAAGATCCACTGTTGGCTGTTGCGCGGGGAACAGGTAAAGTATTGGAGAATATTGAGGTTTTAAAGAAAGCGTTATTACAACCGAAAAAAAGCATGTAAGACCGGGTGAGGGATTTTGTTAAAGTTTTTTAAAAACAGGTTCTTCTGGGCGCTGCTTCTGGTTATAGTC
The DNA here is from genome assembly GCA_012839665.1 of Gelria sp. GTDB lineage: Bacteria > Bacillota > Syntrophomonadia > Syntrophomonadales > Syntrophomonadaceae > UBA4844. The sequence goes on along the minus strand of DUMX01000023.1, from coordinate 2,451 downwards.
ATTTCCCTGGTGGTAATGAATTTAACTGCTGCGCAGCGTAGCAACATTACCTTTGTAGAAAAAATAATTCGGGATACTTATGTACCACTGCAAAGTGGGGTAAGCAGTTTTAGAAGTAACTGGGATAGGCGGACTGCCGTATTCAATGATAAAAGTCAACTGCAGCAACAAATTAAATTACTGGAGGAGAAAAATAATCAGCTGGCCTTGGAAAACCAGGCTTTACAGGAATATAAGCAGGAAAGTTTTCGTTTGCACAAAATGTTAAATTTCTATAATGCTAACCGGGAAAATTATGATTTGCTTCCAGCCCACCTGATTGCTCGTAGTCCTAACAATTGGTACGAGTCTATTACTATTGGCCGAGGTTCCCGGCAAGGAGTGCAAAAGGGTATGCCAGTTATCAGTCCCAGCGGTCTAGTTGGACGGGTGGAAAGCGTTAGTGAGAATTCGGCTCAAGTTAGTTTAATTACTGACCGCGAAATGGCGGTAGGAGCAATAATTCAGAGAACTCGGGAAACTAATGGCATTGTTGAGGGCCTGGGTGACAGCGACCAGTTGAGAATGATTAATATTCCCTATTACTCTAAAATAAATGAAGGTGACCGGATTGTAAGTTCCGGACTTTCGACCATATATCCTCCGGGGATTAATATAGGAACAGTGACGGAAGTTACCCCGGAACCCAACGGGTTGTTACTTACAGCAATGATTAAGCCGGCAGTAGATTTTAATAAGTTGGAGGAAGTCTTTGTTATAACCAGTTACCATCCGGTGGAGGTTTTTGAGGAGGAAGAGGAGTAGCTATATTGCGTATACTGGTTCTAATCTTATTGCCCTGGCTGGCAATATTTTTACAGTCAACAATTTTTAGTTTTTTGAGTATAAAAGGTACGACTCCAGATTTAGTTCTGGTTTTTGTTACCTTTTTTGCGCTTTTTAACACTGCCGAAAAAGGTAGTGGATATGCCTTTTTCTGCGGCCTCCTGGAAGATTTGTATATGGGGCGCTTTATCGGACTAAATGCCTTATCTAAAGGATTAACCGCCTATATTGTAGGCCGAGTACAGGGTAATGTTTTCAAGGAAAATTTATTTGTGGGGGTTTTTGCAGTACTGATAGCTACTGCGCTAAACTATCTTTTCCTTTTCCTGATTAGTATTGTGGTATTTGATGTATTTCATATTGATACAGGTATGTTACACCACATTCTGTACCAGGCGGTTTATAATACTATTGTAGCTATACCCCTTTATATCTGGTACTTTTATTCCTCTAACAGGGGCGTATTAAGAACTTCGGGGAGAGTAAAATGAAACCCAAGAATATTAAAACTAGATTAAGAGCATATTCCGTCATAGTTATAGCATTACTGGCTGTGTTATGTGTCAGGCTGGCAGTGGTACAGTTTTATCACCAGCATACTTATCAAACCCAGGCCAAGGATAATCGCATTCGCCTGGTGGCCGTAAAAGCTCCCCGTGGGGAAATATATGCTCGCGATGGGGAAATACTGGCTAATAATGAGCTAGTTTATACCTTAAGTTTAAGCTACCTGGGTTTAAAGGGTCAGGATAATGTGGTGGATAATCTGGCTAAACTATTACAATCTTATTATCCAGAGATAGATAAAAACTACATTGAAGAGATAATTGAACTCCAAAAACATCGCCTCTTTGAACCGCTGATTATTGTGCGCGATATTCCCTGGGAGTTGGTAGTGGAAGTGGAGGAGAATCGCCAGCTGCTACCCGGCGTTACAATTACTGTAGAACCGCTGCGTGCTTACCCCGGGGCTGGTCTGGCCGGGCATATACTGGGTTATATTCATTCTATCAGTGCTGAAGAATTAGCCAGTAATGAGGGAGCCAAGTACAGTATAAATAGTCTTATTGGTAAAACAGGTATTGAAAAGCAGTATGAGAAAGAGTTGCGGGGGAAAGACGGTGCCCGCCGGGTAGAAGTTGATGCTAACGGAAGACCGGTACGAGAGTTGGTGACTCTGGAACCTTCGCCAGGTAACAACCTTTATCTTACTCTGGATATTGAGCTGCAGAAGGTACTAGAGAAGAGCTTGGATCAGCTTTTACAGCAGTTACAGGTGACGTATCCCAAAGCTCGGGTGGGTTCAGCAGTAGTAATTAATGTTAAAACTGGTGAGGTCCTGGCTATGTGCAGTAGACCAGCATTAAATCCTGATGATTGGAAAGGTAATCTTAGCAATGAAAAGGCTTCCTACTATTATCCTTCTGGTAAGTATGACCCTATGAACCCAGGAGCGGAAACTAATCGCGTTATCCAAGATAGTTATCCACCTGGGTCCACCTTTAAGCCCATTACTGGTATGGCAGCTCTGGATAGAGGTTCGGTAGATCCCCTGAGTTTAGTTAATTGTGGTGGTGCCTATTGGATAAAACCTAACATAAAATGTACCGGAGTTCATGGTAATGT